>JBEKRW010000167.1:0-5737 GCA_049517595.1 Candidatus Cybelea sp.
AAGCCACGCCCACAGCAACGTCTTACTGCGCGCCGTCATCCAGGGCAGCGCGACGAATGCCGCAATCGCGAGCAAGAACGAGATTTGCCCGAGCATCGTCTCTCGCAACATTCCCAGCGCTAAACGGAACTGCGTGCACTTGGCGGCGAATGCCGCGAAACTGGTGAACGCGCTCTCGAGCGAGGGAAGGACGTGAAGCCTGGTGATGCCGCTGGCCCAATGCCACTCGGCGTAGGAGGCGACGCGGCGATCGTAGAGCCACACGGCCAGAATGGGTAGCAAAACGATTGTCGCAATAGCGGCCGGAGCCATTGCTATGCGCGCGCGAAAGCGATCCCAAACCAGACCGCAGAGCGGAGCGAGTCCCAGAAGTGCGACCGGCTTTGCGAGGTAGGCGACGGAAAGGAGGGCGGTAGTCCAAGCCACGCCGCGCGCCGCGAGACGTTCTCGGTCCAGAAGCAGCCGGGCCGCGGCGTAGAGTGCCGCCGTTAAAAGAAACACCATCGCGCAATCCGGCATGAACGTTCGCCCATAGTAGACGCTCCCGGGAAAGATCGCGTAGAAGAAACCCGCGATCAAACCGGCGAGCGCGCTGCTAAAAATCCAGCGACCAAAAAACGTAAGCAGTACCACCGTACTTAGGCTGAACGCTAGAGCGATTAGGCGCCCGAAAATCTCATGAACGCCGAAGATTTTGTCGAGCGACGCGGCCACAAAGGGCACGATTTGAAGCTCGAGCTCGACGTAGTTCGGCGGAGGACCGTTGTACGTCGTTTGCGGGTACATGATGTCGAACTGGCGCTCTGCGAAGTTGCGGGCGATTGCGGCCGTGTCGCCTTGCCGCCAACCCGGGTGATCCATGATCGGGCTGCCGATGCCGTACAATCGCAAGGCCAGCCCAATCGCGAGAACTCCAAACAGGCCGGCGATCCAAGCCCTATTCACAGGCACCGGTTCAATTGAGGTGCCGAAACGTCCAATACTTGTTCATGAAAAAGTTCACGAACGTGCCGGAAAGCGTCGCGACGAACCAGGTTGCCGTGAAGTGATGGACGTCATAGTGCTGCGCTATCGCGAAGATTATGCGGCCGGCGATCAGCGCGAGCGCAGAGACGGTGAGAAACTGCAGGCCCTCGACGAATGGATTGCGGCGTGAGCCGAACGTCCAAATCCTATTGAGGATGTAGTTCGAGACGCCTCCGACCATGAAGCCGATCGCAAAATCGGTGAACCAGGAGAGCGCGGTCGTTTTCTCGAGCGCATGCGCCACGAGAAAGTTTACGACCATGCCGGAGGTGCCGACGATTCCGAACTTTACGAATTGGCGTACTCCGCGCCTACGCAACCCAATACCAATCGGCGAAGAGTACGGTGAAGAGCCCGAGCAGCGGAAGGGAGAAGGCGAGGATCACGTTATTAACCCAGGGACGCTCCCCCCAGCGCGCCAGAATGGCGAACATCGGAAAGAGCACGAGCGCGAAGCGCGGCATCGACATCAGGTTTGACGTTGACATCGGCACGAGGATGGAGAGCGCCATATACGCGATGTAGGAAGGGCGCAGGCTGTGCCAGCCGGCCAGCAAGACGCCGATCATCAGAAGCGTGAACGCAACTTCGAGCGACTCGTGCGCGACCTGCACCCCGCTGCCGTGCGCCAGCTTACCGAAGGCGTTGATTAGACTGACCCAGGGCGGAGCGAGATGCCGGTTCCAATGGATTTGGACGTGTGAGAAGTAGAGCGGATCGGCCCGCAGGACCCAGAGATAAGCCATATAGGCCGCCAGTCCCAGCGGAATGAGCGCTGCGGCGAAGGCCCCAAAGCGATCCGACGTTTTGGGGGACTTTCGCACGGCCGACCACTCCATCAGGAAGGGGACGAGCAACAGAACACCCTCGACGCGGGTGAGCGCTGCCAGAAAGCCGACAAAGCCGGCAATCCACCACTTGTGCTCGCGCATGTAATAAAACGATGCGACGGTCAGCATGAAGAAGAGCGACTCGGTATATACGGCCGTAAAATAGACGGCCGTCGGAAAGATGGAGACGTAGAAGATTGCCCGGCGCGCGACGGCGCGATCGTATTCGTGTTCTAGCAGTTTATAGAGGTAGAGCAGTCCGAGAAAAAAGGACGCACTGGAGATCAGTAGGCCCGCGATCAGGTGGTTTCCGGCGAGCACCCCCACGAGGCGGATGAGCAGCGGGTAGAGCGGGAAAAAGGCCATGTCGGTGCCTTGGTAGCCCTGCGTCGCGATGTCGAGATAATGCACGGCATCCCAGCGTCCCCAAACGGCGAGCAACACGTGCGAGGATTCTTGAACGTGCGTGCCTGCGCGCTGCCCGATGATCACCGCGGCGAGCTCGGCAATGACGATGATCGCAATACGGGTGGCGGCGAAATCGACTAAGACCTCGCGAACGGTCTGGTTAAATCGAGCGGCGATCAGAACCTTGCCGATGCAGAACAGCGCAGCCGCGATGACGAAGAGGCGCGCACCGTGCGTGAGCTGCGATAGCGAAACGAACGTAAGCCACAACAGCAAGAACGGCGGCCAGGTTAGCGCATCGTAGCGGAGCGAACGCTCGAGCGTTATCGCCGCGCGATGCGAGAGATAGCGCGAGTAGCCCAACCAGGCGGCGATTGCCAGCGCCGTGCCGGCGAGCATCGCGCCGACTAGGCCGACTTCGCCTGCTATTCCGCGCAGACCGGGGACGAAAAACGCATACCACCCGAAAAAGCCCAGCGTCAACCCGGCCAGCGCAACTGCAATCGGCGGCGCCCAGCCCGCAATCAAGAGATCGCCAAGCCGTAAAGGGCGTGGATTCGCTGAAGCAGAGAGATTGGTTCCCGCCAACACGGCTAAACGTCTTTAACAGGAAATGAGCCGCTTCCCTTTGTAGGCCACTAAGGAATGAGAAGATCTTTGATGCGCGCGGCGCTGGACCGTGATGACGGAGCCGAGTAATCGTCACGATCTCATCGTGGTCGGGGCGGGGTCGGGCGGCTACGCCGCCGCTCGTACGGCGCGCGACTTCGGGTGCGACGTTGCACTGGTAGATCCGGGGCCGCTCGGCGGTCTGTGCATTCTACGCGGGTGCATGCCGAGCAAGGCGCTCCTGGCTTCGAGCGACGCACTGCAGGATGCGCGCGACGCGGATGCGCTCGGCATTGAGGCAGGCCTGGTGAAGATCGACCTTCCGTTCATCGCAGCTCGTAAGCGGGTTCTCGTCAAGGAGTTCGCCGACTATCGCATCGAGGGAATCAACGCATTTCCGCTTTATTCCGGCGCGGCGCGCTTTCTCTCACCCGAACACCTCCTCGTGGGCGAGAGCACGGTGCTCGAGGCCAGGCGATTTGTGATTGCGACCGGCAGCAACGTGAGCGAAAGCACGCTGCCGGGCTTGAGCGAGACCGGCTACGTCGACAGCGATGCGGTCCTCGAGTTCGAGCGGATACCGAAGTCCGTGGTCGTACTGGGGGGCGGCTACACGGCGTGCGAGCTGGGACAGTTTCTCGCGCGAATGGGGGCGCGCACGACGCTTTTGATTCGTAGCGGTCATCTGCTGACGCCCAGCGACGACGATGTCGGAAACGCGCTCACGCAGTACTTCGGCGAGGAGGGGATCGAGGTCGTCACGCGCGCGACGCTGATCGATGTGCAACGGCGCGGCGAGGAAAAGGTCGTGCGCTACAGTCGGGCCGGCGGCGAGCATCAGGCAGTCGGTGAAGAGATCTTTTACGCGCTTGGCCGTGTGCCCAACATGGCGGGCTTGGGCCTGGAGCAAGCCGGAGTCGAATACGACGCCGCCGGCGGAATCGCGGTCGATGCTACGATGCGCACGAGCAACCCGAACGTCTTTGCCGTCGGCGATGTTACGGGTGAGTACATGCTGGTCCACGTCGCCATCTATCAGGGCGAAGTTGCCGCGCGAAACGCCTGTCTGGACGGCGGCGAGCGGGCCGACTACCGCCTCGTAGGCGCGCATACGATCTTTACCGATCCGCAGATCGCCGCCGTAGGGATGAGCGAGAAAGACTTGCAACGCGCAGGTATCGCCTACGTAAGCGGACGCTACGACTTTGCCGAGCACGGCAAAGCGCAGTGCTTGGCCAAGACGAAAGGATTCGTCAAGATGATGGCCGACCGCGAGGGCGGCCGCATTCTTGGCGCGGCGATCGTAGGGCCTCAGGCATCCGAACTGATCCACGAGATCATCGTGGCGATGAATTTTGAAGCGACGGTCGATCAATTTATGCGCATCCCGCACCTGCACCCGACGCTAGCGGAGATCTGGACCTACCCGGCTGAGATTTGCGCGGAGCAACTCGGCAAGAAGATCCCGGGCGACGAACAGGTGGAGCTGGCAACGAGCGTCTCTGGTGGCTGAAGCGGTCACGCTGCGAGCGGCGATCGTGCAAATCAAGCCCGACAAGGGGCAGTATCGCGCGAATCTTCGCTCCGCAGCCGAAGCGTTTGCCCAGCTCGTGGCGGATTCGCCCAACTTGGTCGTGCTGCCCGAGGCGGCGATGACCGGATACTTTCTCGAAGGCGCGGTCTACGAGCTGGCCGTAACCGCGCAGCGCTTTGCGCGCGATCTTGCCGCGACGTGGCGTGAGGCCGGCGGGCAAACCGCCGATCTCGTCGCGGGTTTTTTTGAAAACGACGACGGGAACTATTACAACAGCGCCGCCTACGTCCATGTAGAGCCGCACGCCGAACGAATCGTACACGTCCACCGTAAGATGTTCTTGCCGACCTACGGCGTGTTTGACGAAGAGCGTTTTCTGTCACGCGGGCGTCATCTGGGCGTCTTCGAAACGGAGTTCGGAAAAATGGCGCTGCTGGTCTGCGAGGACGCTTGCCATGCGATCACCGCTACGCTGGCAGCGGTCAAGGGCGCGCGGGTTCTGATCGTGCCCAGTGCGTCGCCCGGACGCGGAATCGAAGCCCAAGGCGAGCTGGCCAGCATCACGCAGTGGCGCGACACTCTGCGGTTGGCCGCAATGGAGCACGGCGTGTTCGTCATCTACGCCGGCCTCACCGGGTTCGAAGGCGGCAAGGGAATGACGGGCTCGTCGTTTATCGTCGACCCGCGCGGAAGCATTCTCGTGCAGGCGCCGGCATCCGAGGCTTGCATCATTCGCGCGGTTCTCGACTTGCGCGAGATCGACCGCGCGCGAGCGACGTTGCCGCTGCTAGGAGATCTCGCGGCGGTCTTGCCGAACCTCTTACTCGATCCCGACCTTCCTTTGCCACGGGGTGGACGTGATGCTGCCGATTGTTGAGCCGGCCGCCGCGCTCTTGGAACCGCCGGGCCTCAATCCGGCAGTTACGGCCGATTGGCTGGTCGCGTTCTTGCGCGACGAGCTCGTCGTGCGCAGAAAAACCCCCAGAGCGGTGATCGGACTTTCGGGCGGGGTGGATTCCGCGGTGACCGCGTTTCTGTGCGCGCGGGCTTTGGGACCCGAGAACGTCTACGCCATTCGAATGCCGTATCGATCGTCGAATCGGTCGAGCCTGACCGACGCAGCCCTTGTCGTGGAGGCGACGGGAATCCGTTGCGAGACGATCGACATCAGTTTGGCCGTCGACGGGTATCTGCAGTCGCAGCCGGATGCCGACGCACGCCGCCGCGGTAACGTCATGGCGCGTACGCGAATGGTGGTGCTGTTCGATCAATCCGCGAAGTTCGGCGCATTGCCGGTCGGCACGGGAAAAAAAACCGAACGACTCTTAGG
>JBEKRW010000168.1:0-5714 GCA_049517595.1 Candidatus Cybelea sp.
CGGCATCTGGTTCTTGGTCGGCCTCGCCGTGTACGCGCTCTACGGGTTCTGGAACTCCCGCCTGAGGATCAAGCTCATCGAGCCCTAGGAGATTGCAACCCGCCGAGCGTTCCCCGTTTATAACAGGTCGTACTCGGGCATGAGGGGGTGCACGTGGCCATAGATACCGCGGTCTCCGACCGCTTCGAACTCATTACGGTGCCTCGCGCGAGGGGCGTGCCTTCGTTTGCGCAGGACGTTGTGGCGGGCATGAGTTCGCCGGCAAAGCGCCTGCCGTCGAAATATCACTACGACGACGTCGGCTCGGCGCTCTTCGACACGATCACGCATCTGCCCGAATATTATCTGACCCGCGCCGAAACCGAGATCCTCTCGGATTGGGGCTGGCAGATCGTACGGTTGTTGGACGCACCGGTCGACTTTCTGGAACTCGGAAGTGGAAGCGCGGTTAAAACCCGCCTTTTAATCGGCGAAGCGTTACGCGTGCAAGACCGGCTGCTCTATTGCCCGATCGATATTTCCACCGAGGCCGTCTGTGCATCGTCGATGGCTCTTGTGGAAAGCTATCCGGAGCTGCACGTCCGCGCCTACGCCGGCGACTATTTCGACGTGCTCGAGTCGCAGGCGGTGTTTTCGGATCGTAAAATGCTCGCCATGTTCATGGGGTCGAACATCGGCAACTACGAGCCGCGCGAAGCGCGCCAGTTGCTGGCGCTGCTCGGCTCCGCGCTGCGCCAAGGCGACGGGCTGCTGGTCGGAACCGATCTCAAGAAAGACCGGGCGACGCTCGAGCGCGCTTACGACGATCCGATCGGCGTGACGGCCGCCTTCAACCGCAACGTGCTCGTACGGATCAATCGCGAGCTCGATGCCGACTTCGATCTCGAAAAGTTCCATCACATCGCGCACTACGACGAGCAGCGCGGTTCGGTGGATTCATTCCTGGAAGCGCAAGAGCGCATGGCCGTTTGCATACGCGCCGCGGACCTTCGGATTACGCTGGAAGCCGGCGAGCGAATTCACACCGAATCGTCGTACAAGTTTGCCGATGAAGACGTGGCGCGGCTGGCCGAGAGCGCCGGTTTCATACCACGCTCGGTCTGGCACGATCGCGCGAAAAGCTTCAGCGTTCACCTCCTCGTTCATCAATAAGGATAGGGAAGACCGGCTCGTTCTGGAAGTAGCGGGCGAGGTATTTTTCCCATATGACGCGCCGTTTTCTCATTTTTGCCATCGTTTGTGCTTTCGCCGCGGGCTGCCGCGGAGCGAGCGGCCCGACCGGTGCGATTCCGCCGGGCCCGGCAACGGTTTCGCAGGCGCCCTTTGGAGCGAAGCTTTCCCCGGACACCAACGTAAACGAGCTTCCCGAACCCCCGGTCGTCAAGGCGGTCAACGGCGTAGCGACGGTCTCGCTGATCGCCGGTATTAACCCGGCTACGGGCTTGCCGTCGTTCGAGTACGAAGGGTTGCATGGGGTCGCACCGACGATCGAAGTCGCGCCGGGCCAGCGATTCATTGTCGACGTAACCGACGACTTGCCCGCTAGTGCGGGGCTGGCGTCGGATATGAATCTGCACTTTCACGGAATGGGCTCCGCGCCGCGCCCACCCGGCGACTATATCTTCGAGCTTGCCAAGCCGGGCCAGACGCTGCACTACGAAGTGCACGTGCCGGTAACGCAGGAGCCGGGCCTCTATTGGTATCACCCGCATATACACGGCGAGACGAGCTACCAAGTCGGCGAAGGCGGAATGTCCGGGGCGATCGTCGTCCTAGGCATCGAGAAGCACCTGCCCCGGCTAGCCAAAATGAGACAGCGCTTGATCATCGTTCGGGCGACCGGGATCGGCGTAAACGCACGGCCTGAAGAGGACGTCGCGGCGGCCGAGGATTCGGACGACGGAATGCCCGGCATGGGCGCCATGCCAATGGGGACGGCGCGCCCGCTCAATAGCAATAAGACGCCGTGCCTTTTCTACGACGGCCTTAACGTTGCGCTTAACGGCGCTTTCGAACCGGTGATCACCATTGCGCCGGGCGAGAAGCAGTTCTTCCGGGTGGTGAATGCTACGGGCCATAAGACGCTCAAGCTCAACGTCGAAGGCGAGAACCTTCAACTGGTCGCGGTCGACGGCTTTGCTCTCGATACCTACCCGGGCACGCCTTCGACGGAGACGATGCCGTTCATCATCGTCCCGCCGGCCGCGCGCGCGGAGTTCATCGTCACCGGCCCAAAGAGCGGCAGTGCCAGGTTCCGGACGCTCTGCTATAACACGGGTCCCAATGGCGATGCCGATCCGCCCTGGCTACTCGCGAAGCTCGAGGCGCCCAAGCATAAGCCGTCAGGCGGAGACTTCTCGACGCAGCCGTTCACCGTCGGAGCGCCGCAGGTTCAAAATGGCTATAACACCAAGCTTCCGCCTCCGGCGGCCAAACGCGTCGTCGTCTTCAGCGAGAACGCGCATCCAAACTTCTTTATCAACGGGAAGATGTTTACGATGAATGCGAAGCCGATGTACGTGGTTCACGCCGGCACCGTCGAACTGTGGCACGTCGTGAACGTCACCCAGGAAGTCCACGACTTTCACATCCATCAGATTCACTTCTTGGTGCAAAAGATCGACGGGGTACCGCTTGCTCATCCGTATTGGGCCGATAGCGTCGTCATTCCGCACCGTCACCCGGTCGGAATCAAGAGCGTCCCAGGCACGATCGACCTCTTGATGGATTTCCGCTCGCCCCTAATCAGAGGCGAGTTCGTCTTTCACTGCCACATCCTCGATCATGAAGACCTAGGAATGATGGCAAAGATTCAGGTTATCTAGCTAGACGGTTCGTGTTTTTGTTTCCGCTAGGCGGAGTGCGGCGTCGACGGCGATTGCGAGCGCGCAGGCCGCGAGGCTTCCGGCCACGATCATTTGCGGTTGATGCAAGGTCAGCCCGTTGAAGATAAGGACGCCTAAACCGACGCCGCCGACGTAGCCGCCGAGCGTGGCGATCGAAATCATTGCGATCGCCGCGATGCGCACGCCGCCGATCAGCACGGGCAAGGCCAGCGGAAACTCGACGCGCAGCAATACCTGCGCCGGTGTCATGCCCAAACCTCGCGCGGCGTCTACTTGGGCACGATCGACGCCGTTGATGCCGGCAACGACGTTGCGCGCCAGCATGAACTGCGCGTAGATGACCAGCGCCACGAAGATCGGCGTGTACCCAAGCCCGAACCACTCGACGAGGACGGCCAGCAACGCCAGGCTTGGAATCGTGTAGATCGCGCCCAACGCGCCGAGCAGCCAGGGCGCGACGTTCCGCCGCCGCGCCGCCCACAAGCCGAGCGGTACGGCGACCAGCAGCGCGGCCGCAAGTGCGATGGCGACGAGCTCGAGGTGTGCCGCCGCCAATGCAGCTACGCGCGCCGGGTGAGCGGCGAGGTACGTCATGCGTTCGCATTCCTCAGCAGCTCGCGAGCGTGCACGAAGTAGCGCCGGTAGACATCGTCGCCGGCATGAACGAGGTCGCGAACGTACGGCGTCGCGGGCCGTTCGAAGAGGTCGAGCGGTGTCGCCACTTGTTCGACGCGCCCGCTACGCATGACGACGATCCGATCCGCCAGCCGAAACGCCTCGTCGACGTCGTGCGTCACGAAGAGCGTCGTCGTTTCGAGCTCGCGAACGATCCGCACGAGCTCGCGCTGTAGCGCGGTGCGAGCCAAAACGTCGACGGCACCGAACGGCTCGTCCATCAGGAGGGCGCGAGGCCGCGCGGCGATCGCGCGCGCAACCCCAACGCGCTGCGCCTCGCCGCCCGAGAGCTGGCTGGGACGGCGATTACGATACGCCCCCGGCTCGAGTCCGACGAGCGCCAGAAGTTCGTCGACGCGTTGCGCGATCTGCGGACCCGTCCAGCCCTGCAGCGAAGGCACGACCGCGACGTTTTGGGCGACGCTCATGTGAGCGAAGAGTCCGACGGCTTGAATTACATAACCGATGCTGCGCCGCAACTCGACCGGGTCGAGCTCGGTGACGTCGCGTCCATCGACGGCGACTCGTCCGCTGTCGAGCGGCACCAAACGGTTGACGGTGCGCAGCAGCGTCGATTTCCCGCAGCCCGATGGACCGAGCAGCACGACGAGTTCGCCGCCATGGAGCTCGAACGAAACGCCGTCGACCGCGTTGTGTTCGGAACCAGGGTACCGGACCACGACGTCCTCAAAAGCAATTTGTGCCGCATTCACGATTGGTTTGTCCGTCCTCCGAGCGTTTTCAGAAAAGCGGCCGCAACGTCGGCGGGGTCCGCCGCAGAGTTTTCGACCGCGGCGTTCATCGATCGAGCCGCTTCGTCGGTGATTCCGGGCGAGACCGCATTGAGGGCGCGTGCGATGGCGGGGCGTGCCTCCAGTGCTGCCTTCCGGACGAGCGGGGCGACGTTATATGCCGACCACAGATGACGGTCGTCGCGTAAGATCACGAGGCGATCGGATTCGATCGCACCATCGGTTGAAAACGCGCTTGCCACGTCGGCTTTGTTCTCGAGCAGCGCGCGGTACTTCAGCGCGATGTCGTACGTACGGACCTCCCGAAAGCGAAATCCGCCGTAGCGTGCCTGGAGCCCGGGCAGGCCATCGGGCCGCGCGAGAAACTCCTGAATCGTTGCCAAGCGCAAACGAGGCGCTGCCTTCGCGACGTCGGACAAGGTTGCAAGGCGCAAATTTGCTGCGAGTTCCCGAGTCGTCGCTAGAGCCTGTGAATCGTTCATCGGCGACGGATTCAACCACAAAATGCCGTAGCGTTGCGCGAAGAGCCGCGCTACGACGTCGTACGCGGTGTGAGAATCCGCAATGGGCGGCAGGTGCAGAACGTCGATGAGGGCCGTGCCGGTATACTCCGGATAGCAATCGATGTTGCCGCGCGCCATCGCGGCCATCGCAATCTGCGTCGAACCCAGATTGAACAGCCGCTCCACGGGCATGCCGGCATTTTCCAACGCCTGCGCGTAGATCTCGGCGATCAGAAACGACTCGGTGAAGTTCTTCGATCCGACGCGGACGTGCGACCGGTCGAAGGTGCAGCGCGCGAGCGCGGGCGCCGCGGCGATGAGCGTCAGTGCGCGTGCGCGCGATATGCTCATTGGGTCTCGGCCATCAACCGGCCCGCCGCACCCAACGCGAGATCGGCGCCCAAAGCAAGCGCGGCGACGAGCGCTGCCGCGACGAAGAGCAGCGTCGCGTCGTCGGTTTGGAGGCCGCGAACGATCTCGTCGCCCAGACCCCCCGCGCCGATGAACGTCGCCAGCGTCGCGCTCGCGATCGTCTCGGTCGTGGCCGTGCGTAGACCGACGAAAGAGACGGGCAGCGCCAACGGCACGACCACGCGCGTGAAGCGCTGTAGCGAAGTCATTCCCATTCCGGTTGCGGCGTCCACTGCCGCACGCGAAACGCCGCGGATGCCGAGGTCGACGCTGATGACGATGGGTGGAATCGCGAGGAGCGCGAGCGCGATGACCGCAGGCGTCGTGCCGACGCCCAACCAGGGCAGCAACAGCATCAGCACGGCCAGGCTCGGAAGCGTTCGTCCGACTCCTGCCATCGAGAGCACGATGCGTCGCAGTCCGGCCGATTGCGTAGCAGCAATCCCTAAGGGCAGGCCCGCCGCCAGCGCGATGGCGAGCGCGCAAAGAGCCAGGGTAAGGTGCTGCGCGACGTGCGCCAGCAGGTC
>JBEKRW010000169.1:0-5690 GCA_049517595.1 Candidatus Cybelea sp.
CGGCCTACGAGCCGTATCTTCGCGTGGCCGAAGAGCTCAACCGGCGCGCGCCGGGCACGGCTCCCAAAAAGACGCTCCTGTTGTCGACAGGCGCCGAAGCGACGGAGAACGCGATCAAGATTGCGCGCGAGTATACCCGCCGTCCCGCGGTCGTCGCGTTCACCCATGGATATCACGGCCGGACGCTGCTGGCGCTAACGATGACCGGTAAGAATGCGCCGTACAAGCAACACTTCGGCCCGTTTTGCAGCGAAGTCTATCACGCGCCGTTTCCATTCGAGCGGCATGGGGTCTCCACGCGCGATGCGTTGTCGGCGCTCGACGAACTCTTCGAAGGCGTGGTCTCCCCGGATCGTGTCGCGGCAATCATTATCGAACCAGTCCTCGGCGAGGGCGGCTTCGTGCCCGCGCCCGCAACGTTCCTCAAAGAGCTACGGCGCATCACGCACGAGCGCGGCATCGTTTTGGTTGCCGATGAAATCCAAACGGGATTCGGGCGTACCGGACGACTCTTTGCCTGCGAGCATTACGAGCTCGAGCCGGACATCATCACGGTCGCGAAATCGCTTGGCGGCGGCCTTCCGTTGGCGGCGGTGATCGGGCGGGCCGAGATCATGGACGCGCCCGAGCCCGGCGGGCTTGGCGGTACCTTCGCCGGCAATCCGGTCGCCTGCGCGGCGGCCCTCGAGATCCTCGAAATTATGGACGAAGCCTTCCTCGCGCGAGCGCGCGAGGTCGGGCGGCGCATTGAGTCCGCGCTGCGTTCCATGCAGCCGCGATTCAAAGAGATCGAAGACGTTCGCGGACTGGGGGCGATGATGGCGATGGAGCTTTCGCGCGACGCGGGCGCGATCGTCGACGCCGCTCGCACGCGCGGACTTCTCCTCCTGCTGGCCGGAAAGCGCGACGTCGTTCGAATACTCGTTCCACTTGTCGTAAGCGATGCGGAACTCGACGAGGGGTTGACGATTCTCGAGGCAGCCGTGGCGGAGGCGTACGCGGCATGAGCAACGCCGGCCCCGAGCGCGAGCGCGCCGTCTACGAATACACGCAGCGCGTGCTGGCGCTGATCGCAAAGACCGACGACGTAACTCCCGACGAAGCGTCCTGGATCACTCGCGAAACCGTCGACTCTTTCCGCGACCACATCAATCCCGGATTTCTCGAATACAGGAAAGCGACCGACGCGCGCGAGGCCGGAGCGGTCGTCGAATGGTCCGACGCCGGACCCAACTCCTACCGCGACGTAAACGGGCGCAAGTACCTCGACTGCTTGGGCGGATTCGGCATCTTTAACGTCGGGCATCGCCATCCCAAGGTGGTCAAAGCGGTGAGCGATCAACTGCGCCGCCAACCGCTTCACAGCCAAGACCTGCTCGACCCGCTGCGCGCGATGCTGGCTAAAACGCTGGCGATGCTCGCGCCGCCCGGACTCGACCACAGCTTCTTCTGCAACAGCGGCACGGAAGCGGTGGAGGGCGCGTTGAAGCTGGCGCGCGCCTTCAATCCTGCGAAACAGACGATCGTTGCGGCGACCAAAGGCTTTCACGGCAAGAGTTACGGTGCGCTCTCGGCCAGCGCCAAGGCGGAGTTCCGGCGGCCGTTCGGCCCGATGCTGCCGAACATCGAACACGTGCCCTTCAACGATCTTCTCGCGTTGCGCGACATGATGACCTCGTGCCGTGCCGTCGGCGAGGACGTCGGTGCCGTGCTGTTGGAGCCGATCCAAGGCGAGGGCGGCGTAAACATTCCCGACGACGATTACTTGCCTGGCGTGCGCGCGCTTTGCGATGAGTTCGGCGCACTCTTCATTCTCGATGAAGTGCAGACCGGCATGGGGCGAACCGGCAAGATGTTTTGCTGCGAGCACTACGGCGTGGCGCCCGACCTCATGTGCTTGGCGAAAGCGTTCGGCGGGGGCGTGGTGCCCGCGGGCGCGGTCGTTGGGCGGCGGGAGATCTTTTCGCGGCTCTTCGATAACCCGTTTCTCCACACGTCGACCTTCGGCGGAAATCCGCTGGCCTGCGCAGCGGCGCTGGCCACTATCAACGTCTTGATCGAAGAGCAACTACCCCAACGCGCGGCGCGGCTGGGAGCGCACCTCCTCGCCGGAATTCGCACCGCGGTTGCGGGACACGACGATCTCGTGGCCGGCGTTCGCGGCAAAGGGCTCTTGATCGCGATCGAGTTCCACGATCACGCGACCGGCTTCGAGCTTGGAAAGCGCATGCTCGACCGCAGCGTGCTCGTCTCCGGCACGCTGGTTAACGCTCGCGTCGTCCGCGTCGAACCGCCGCTAACGATTGGCGAGGATGAGGCCGACTACGTGTGCCAAGCCCTTTCCGAGAGCCTCCAATCAATGGCCGCCCCGGTACGAACAGGAGCCTAACGTCATGCAAATCGCCACGCGCAGCGCAAACAGTTCAGACGAAATCCTCGCGCATCTCCCGCGAATCGGCGGCGTCATTCCAATGTACGTCGACGGCGACTGGCGCCTCGCCGCTCAAGGCGGAACCCGCGAACTCTACAACCCGGCAAACGGAGCCCCGATCGCGACCGTTGCCGAAGCGACCGAAGCCGACGCCGAAGCCGCAATCGCAGCCGCCCGCAAGGCATTCGACGACGGCCCATGGGCCACGATGAACGCCGCGGAGCGCGCGGCGCTGCTCTTCCGAGTCGCCGACGCGATCGAAGCGCGTTGCGACGAGTTCATGCGCATCGACACGCTCAATAACGGCAAACCGCTGCGGGAAACGCAGTACGACGCGATCGACGCGGCCAACTGTTTCCGATACTACGCCGGCCTTGCAACCAAGCCGCACGGCCAGACCTTCGACGTTCCGGCGCCATCACAGACGTTTACCGTTCGCGAGCCGATCGGAGTCTGCGGGCAGATCGTTCCCTGGAACTACCCGCTGCTGATGGCGACTTGGAAGCTCGCGCCCGCGTTAGCTGCGGGGAACGTCTGCATACTCAAGCCGTCGGAGCTGACGCCGCTCTCGGCAATCCGCCTTGCTGCAATCTTCGCCGATCTGGAGTTTCCACGCGGTGTGGTCAACATCGTCCCTGGTCCCGGCGCTACCGTCGGTCATGCACTCGCGGCAAGTATGCTGGTGGACAAGATCGCCTTCACCGGCGGCACCAAGACCGGCCGGAGCATCATGCAAGCCGCTGCTTCGAATCTCAAAAAAATCTCGCTCGAGCTGGGCGGCAAGTCGCCCAACATCGTCTTCGCCGACGCCGACTTCGATACGGCGGTCGACTACGCGCTCTTTGGGATCTTCGCCAACGCCGGACAGGTCTGCTCGGCCGGATCGCGATTGGTCGTCGAGCGTTCTCTGCGCGACCGTTTCGTCGAGCGGCTCGTCGAGCGCGCCCAAAAAATTCGCGTCGGCGACGGATTCGACCCTCAGACGGAGATGGGGCCGATTATCTCGCCGCTGCATCGCGAGCGAGTTGAAACCTACATCGCAGCCGGCATCGAAGAGGGGGCGAAGCTGCTCTGCGGGGGAGAGCGTCTCGGGGGCCCGCTCGCGAGCGGAAACTTCGTCGCGCCGACAATCTTCGACCGCACGTCGTCCGGCATGCGCATCGTGAAGGAAGAAATCTTCGGGCCAGTCCTCGTGGTGCAGACGTTCGACGATGAAGCGGAAGCCGTCGCCATCGCCAACGACACGGTCTACGGTTTAGCCGGAGCCGTTTTTACCGGCAACGTCGCGAAGGCGCATCGAGTGATTCGCAAACTCCGTGCCGGCATCACGTGGATCAACACGTACCACCCAACCTATAACGAAGCGCCGTGGGGCGGCTACAAACAATCGGGGATCGGGCGGGAACTGGGCACGTATGGCTACGACGCCTACACCGAAGTCAAACAGATCAACGTAAACCTCGACGTGGCGCCGTCGGAGTGGTTTTCCGATACTTAAGAGTCTAAGGGGCACGTAAAAAGGGGGCCGGTCCTCCGACCCCCTTTCGCCGATTCTCGCCTAAGCGGCAATGGAGATGCCGCCACGCGGGTTAGTTCGGGCCGACGGGGTTGCTGGGACGGGTGATGGGAAGCTCGGCTCCGCCACCAGGATGCGTCGGGGGCATGGGACGGATTGGGTCGATCGGAATCGGATGGCTTTTGCCGCCGCTTACGTCATCCAGTTCTTCGTCTTTCTTCTGGTCGCTCATTTTCAGCCTTTCTCGCGCAGCACAATCACCGCGCTTTACGTAGCGTATCAGCCGCATGAGAAATCTCTAGGAATTGCTCGGGAACGAATTGTGCAATGCACAAAAAAACCAACGCCCGCGATATTCTCACGGGCGTTTGGGAAAGGGGGCGGGTTCTTGCAGGACGGGAACTACTCCGGTGAAGCAACGCCCGGCCCCTTGCCGAACTTGGCGCAACGCTAGTCTTCTACAGACCGAACGTCGCTTTGGGACGGTTTAGCCGACCGGGTTCGTCTTGCCCTTGATCGGGGCGCCTGGGATGATCGGATGGGTCGGGGGGCCGCCTGGCTTGATGGGGTCGATCGGAATCGGATGGGTTCCAACGCCGCCACTTACCTTATCCAGTTCCTCGTCCTGAAATTTCTTCTCGTCGCTCATTTTTACCCTTTCATGCCTGGCAAAATCACCGGGCTTCGCATAGAGTAACAGCCAAATGAGAAATCGCTAGGAAAAGATTGAGAATAATTTTTCCACACATCGGCGCTGAAAATTCGGTCACGAGGGCTGAATTGAGAAGACGACCTTCTCAATTAGGCTAGAAATAACAAGCTGGTCCTCCTCTGGAGCAATCGCGCGAAGGTCCAGCAGCACCCGCCCGCTCTCGATACGCGCGACGATCGGCGGATCTCCCGTCCGCAGCCTCGCCGTTAAACCTTGAGGTTTCTCGGTAGGAATCGCGACTGCGATCGAGGGGATGCGTGCTCGCGGAAGCGCGCCGCCGCCAATATAGGCATCGCTTTCGGTTGCCGTTGCCCCGGGCACCTCGCTCACGTACGCTTTCGCTCGCTCGCGCAGATCGTGCAGCGTTGCGGCGAGCATTCGATAGACCGGCAAACGCTCGCGCGAAATGCGATCGCGGTGGCAGCGCAACGTCGCTCCGAGCGCCGCGATCGTTAGCTTCCCGACGCGCAGGGCGCGCAACAAAGGGTTGGTGCGAAGGCGCGCCACTAGATATGCGCGGCCGGCAACGATCCCGGCTTGCGGTCCGCCGAGCACCTTATCGCCCGAGAACGTCACCAGCGTCATGCCGTCGCCGATCGCTTCTTGCACCGTGCGTTCGTGCGCGGCTCCGTACTCTGCGAGATCGCACAGGGCCCCGCCGCCGAGATCTTCGAGGACCGGAACTCCAGCGCGTTGCCCGAGTGCCGCCAGATCGCGCGGGCTTGGATCGTGCGTGAAGCCCTCGATACTATAGTTCGACGTATGCGAGCGCAGAAGCAGAGCCGTTCGCGGCGAGAGCGCCCGCTCGAAATCTTCGATGTAAACGCGATTGGTCGTTCCGACCTCGACGAGTTTGGCTCCGCTATGCTCCAGTACTTCGGGTAGGCGGAATCCGCCGCCGATCTCCACGAGCGCATTGCGAGCCACGATGACCTCGCGGCCCTTCGCGAGCGTATCGAGCACGAGGAGCACGGCGGCGGCACAGTTGTTGACCACGAGGGCATCCTCTGCTCCTGTAGCCGCGCGCAGCG
>JBEKRW010000170.1:0-5686 GCA_049517595.1 Candidatus Cybelea sp.
TTACACCTTAAACCAACCGATACCGGCGACCATTTTTTCGTCGCATTAGAGACCAGAGAGCTCTTATGCCAAAGCGGCCGTTGCTTTCGGGCTCGGGCCGAACTCATTTTCGCCAAGTTGGCTATCTTGACACAGTAATCCGATGAGATACAGGTTCGCGATCGGGACAAACCGAGCAGCGTCCACCAGCCGCTCTTGCCAACGTCATGAAGGCGCCGAACGCCGACACCCAGGGCTGGAAGGAAGGCGGCGAGAGAATACAGTTCAAACGGCCCCACTCCGAAGTTCGAACGGCCGCTGTCCATCGCAGTGACGACCGCGCCGCCGATCCAAAGAGCGATGCTCACTAGAATATTAAAGAGCACGAAGTGCCAATACTCGCTACGCCTGGCGCGCCCGGAAAGGACGGCGTATTTCTTAATAGCTTCGAAAAAGTAGTTCATTTTGAATAGCTCCTATGAGTTGGAAATCGCAGGCGGGTGGCGCCCGGCTTGGCGACCCTGATGCTGCCGATGGTTAGCAGGGCGGGCGTACAGGAGCGCGCCAGGCCTGCTCCACGCTTGGTGATTACACCACTATCGCCGGGGGAGGCCTCGGTCCTCAGCCTCTTCGCGTAACCGCCCCCGAGCGCTTCGAAGGGTTAGCGCATGGGATGCGCGAGAAAGAACTCGACGATCGTTTGACTCGCGTTGAGTTGCCTGCTCGCGCGCCCGATGATGAGCTTCGGAGCATATTGTGGCCCGCCCGGCCACGCGTGCCCGCCGCCAATGACCGTGTAGAGCACGACGCTCGTGGCGTTGACGCACGAAGCGTAGGTGGTTCGCGTGATGCTGGTACCGTCGTTGGTCGCGACCGGTGCGAGCGCGGCAACCTGTGACGGTGCCTTGCACTTTGCGGCGTTCGTCCACAGCGAAATCGTCTGCTTGGCTGAAAGCACTGCCGTGCCGCGCCTGAAGCCCAAGAGCTTGATCTCGCCACCGGTGAAGGGCACGACGGGATCCGCCGTTCCCCCGATCTCGAGCACCGATATCGGGCGTGCCGGATGGCATCCGGCCGCATCTTCGGTGGGCATGTAGCCCGACACCGGTGCAATCGCCGCGATTTGGTTCGCGAGCGTGCATCCAACGTATTGAGAGAACATCGCGCCGTTAGAAAATCCGTTGACGTAAATGCGCTTCGGATCGATCGAATAGCGCCGTGAGAAATCGGCAATCAGCGCTTTCACGAGTCCGAGGTCGTCGGCGCCCTGCTTTCCTTCACGCCCATCGTTCCAGCCTCGTTTGATTCCATCGGGATAGACGACGATAAAGCCGTACCTGTCGCTGAGCGCACCGAAGTTCGTGAGGCGAGCTTGACCTGCGCCGGTTCCGAAATGCCCGTGGAACGAAAGCATCAGCGGAATCTTCGAACCAAGCTTCGCCGGAACGTGCGCCACGTAAGTGCGCGTCACGCCCCCGACGACGATTGATCCAGATATGTCATTCGGCTCGCCCGCGCATGCCCCGAGCGCGAGTGCCAGGAGTGCGGCAAGCGCGGCGGGCGCGGTCCTGCGAATTCGTGCCGGCGTCATCACGTAGGGATTGCAGCAAGACGTCCTGCGCACCTAGGCTTTGACTGAAGCGCGATGGCTCAGTTCGAGCGACCATGGCATCGCGTTTTTTTATAAAGGGCGGTCTTCGGCGCCGGCGAGCGCCTTAATATACGCTCGCCGGCGCTGACTTTTGTGGCCGTGCCCGCTGGTATCAGATGCCCTTTTGGCCGGGGTAGAACGCAACGTCGTCGTTGACTTGGAGGGGTGGCCCGATGCGCGAGCAGCACGTGTACACTCGCAGTTGCTTACCGCTAGGCCAGGACCAGGAAATGCCTTCGGGCCCTTCTTGCGTGGTGTCCGTCGCCCCGAGGACGATCCCGCCTTCCGCCGTAACGGCGATGCCTTCTGTCGCTGTTACGGTCGCGATTGATTGACCGGTCGGCGAACCGTTTTCGGTGTATTCGGTGATCGTGTGGCTAACTAGGTCGGTGACCAATAAGTTGCCGGCGTTATCCGGCTTGATGCCGCCGGGAGCTTGCAGGACGATGCCGAGATCTTTCGCGCCCTTCTGCTTGCCGTGTGGAAACTCGACGACGAGGCCAGAACCGACGTAATTGCTAGTCGAGAGCGCCACAAAGACGTTGCCGGCGGCATCGCAAGTCAGGAACGGGTTTCGAACGTCGTTTGCATAATCGAGGTTGCTCGTCGGGGTGGTGCTGCCAGGCGCGTAGACTTGGACGCTGGCGTGGTTGCTGCTACTGTTGTCATAAAGGTCAGCTACATAGGCCGTGCCGTCCGGACAGACCGTGACGTCGGTCGGATAACCGACCGAATCCGTGAGGGTCTTGCTCGGAGACAAACCGCCGCGTGGATACACCAGGACGTTGCTCAGGTTTGCGACCCAGAGGCTCCCTTTCGTGTCGACGAAAAGGCCCTGGGGCTCCGCTAAACCGTTCGCGATCTGGCCGACCTGCTTGCCGTTCATCGTTAAGACGTCAACGACGGAGGCGGTGCCCCAACTCGACATATACACGAGGTGCGTTTGCGCGCCGATGGCCTGCATGAAGCCGTGGCTTGTGTTCGGCGCGAACGGTCGAAGACTCGTGGCTTGCTGGGCTACCGCGTGGCCAAGCGAGTTTGTAGAGCCGGATAACGCCGGTGTTTGCGAACCGCTGCCCGAGCAGCCCGAGAGAAATGTTACGAGCGCCGCAACGCCCAAGGCGTGGGGAGTTAGCATTGAATGGCGCACTTAGTTGTTCTCCTTCAATAGCGGTGGGGTCACCGCGATGCCGATCGGCTGGCCGCCGACACTGATGGTGTTTTCGGCCGCGCCGCCGGCCGTGTACTTATACTCCTCCGCAAGGCCGGACCCGCCGGAGTCGGCAGCATAGATATTCGTACCCGAAGCCAGTATTGCAATGCCCAATGGGGAGATCGATCCCGTCAGCGGCGTCGTCGATACCGGCGCTCCGAAAGCATCGTTCGCTGGTGGGGCGAACGTGTCGACGACATGGTTGATCGGGTCGCAGAAGGCGATATTGCCCGCCTTGTCGATCTGAATGCCACCCGGGAAACTAACCGTGTAGACGTAATTCAGGTTCGTAATGGTCGTAGCGTTGCAACCGCCAGTGACGAGGCCAAACGACGTCTGGTACCCGCTGTTCATGCCGTCTATGTAAAGCACGCCCTTCGAGTCGAACTCGGCGAACATGACGCGCGTGAAGTCGGACCCCGAATAGGAAACGGTGGCGCAACTCTTCGCACTGCCCTTCGGGTACAATACGACGTTGCCAGTGTTGAGGCGGCACTTCGGTGCACTGCAGATGTTCGTGATCGCGACGACACCGGCATTGGAGATAGCGACGTCAGCCGGAAATTCGCCCGCGTCGCTAATCGTCATCTTCGGCGCCCCCGTGTAGGGTGGCGCGTACACGAGTACATTCGAGCTGTTGGTGTTTGCGACGTAAAGGTCGCCATTTTTGTCGGTCGTGATGCCCTGCGGCTGCGTCAGCCCCGTGATTTGGCCGACCATCTTCTGGCTCTTTCCAGCCTGAGGATAGATGTCGACGACCCCATCGGCCGCATCAGATACGAAGATCAGCGGCTTGCCCGCGGCACGTCGATCCATGAAGCTCGCCGTCGCGACCGGCTCGCGCGAGATTCGCGCGATGGTCGGGGCAAGCAAGCTATTGTCGGCGCGAACCGGTGGACGCCGGTCCACCCGGAGAGAACGCTGCCGGCGAACTACCGCCGGAGCAGGCCGCTAGCATCGCCAGCGCAGCCGATGCGCCGAACGTGGCGCGGATTATTCGAAAAATAGCCATAAATTGGGACTACCATTTCTGCTCCCCTTGGTCTGCTCCCAGGAAAGTATCGATCATCCAACTGGTGAAGCGTTCGCACAGTCTAGCCTGCGAAAACGAGGCATCAGCAGAAGTAACAAAGGTCTTGAGGGTCGCCTCCAATGAGATTCTAGCCCTGGAATTCTAGCAGTCCCAGGGGCAACGCACAATCGTGAAAACCCCGACTTCCTCTCCCTGAGCACCGGCTGTCGCGGGGGAAATCGAGCGATGCACCGAGTAACCGCGGCCATGGTCGTGACCGGTTTCTCTGGCGCAGTCGGCAACACGCCGCTTATCGAGTTGCGCGCACTGTCACGCGAACTCGGCCGGCGCGTGTTGGGGAAGGCGGAATTCCTTAATCCCGGCGGATCGGTGAAGGATCGCGCGGCGCGCGGCATCGTCGACGACGCCGAAGCACGCGGTGCCTTGGAGTCCGGCGGCACGATTGTCGAGGGGACGGCCGGCAATACCGGTATCGCACTCGCGCTCGTCGCAAACGAGCGCGGATACAAAAGCGTGATCGTCGTGCCCGACGATCAGTCTCGTGAGAAGATCGAGCTCTTGCGCGCCTACGGCTCGGACGTGCGTGTCGTTCCTGCGGTTGCATTTACCAGTCCGGACAACTACTACCACGTCGCGCGCCGCATCGCGCAGGATACGCCCGGTGCATTTTGGGCCAATCAATTTGAGAACCTTGCGAATCGCCTCGCGCACGAGGCAACGACCGGCCCAGAAATTTGGGAGCAGAGCGGCGGCCAGATCGACGCATTCGTCGCAGCAGCCGGTACCGGCGGAACGATCGCCGGAGTCGCGAGCGCGCTCAAGATGCGAAGAAAGGATATTCTCACCGTGCTCTGCGATCCGATGGGGTCAGCTCTTTACAATTACGTGAACAACGGCGAACTCAAGCCCGAAGGTGACTCGGATCTCGAGGGCATTGGTATAAAGCGCTTAACGGCGAACTTCGAGGGGGCCCCGATTGACCGCGCGATTCGCGCAACCGACGCGCAAGCGATCGCGATGACGCACTGGCTAGTCGAACACGAGGGAATCTTCGTAGGCGGCTCGAGCGGGCTGAATGTCGTCGGCGCAGCGACGATTGCGCGAGGGCTTCCCCCCGGTTCGACGGTCGTCACGATCCTCTGCGACGGCGGCGCGCGTTACCTCTCACGCATATTCAACGACATCTGGATGCGCGAAAATAATTTCGCGAAGGGTCAATCGCTCACTGCGATTCTCGACAGTCCCTAAGCGTTCGCGCTCGTCGAGCAACACTGACTGCTGCCGCGGTGAGCTAAAAGTCCTCACCTGCGACCTTCTTTCCATCGATTGCGATTCTGAGCTTGACGCGGGTCCAACTCGAACGCGCGAAAACCTCGACGATGTGAACGTTATTCGCTTCGTCCAAAATGCTGCCTCGCATGACTGGAGCGCTCGAGAGCGCAACCGTGTCGGTGTTGGTGTCGACGACCTTTCCGTCAATGTACAACCGGTTTTCGCCCTTAAAGCCTTTCATAGAAAACGTGGGCCCCCAAGAGTTGTGGGCGACGATCTGATGACCGAGAAACTCTGCCTTGCATTCCGTCACGAACATGTCGTCTTCGCTTTCCGGCATTGCCGAGTTTTACCTCGGTAGCGGCATCGTCTCAACCTCCTATCCAGTGTTTGTGGCCCACAATCTCGCCCACACACCGCCGGCTACTGGCGACAAAATCGATAGCAACCTCCTTGACCTCCTTTTTTTGCCATCATGTTGGCTCGGGATGTACTGTCTCTGCATCCCTCCAATGCCCGCACTAAGGAGCTTCGAACG
>JBEKRW010000171.1:0-6410 GCA_049517595.1 Candidatus Cybelea sp.
TCGCGAATCGCGTCGGCACAATCTCGAAGGGTCGATCCCGTCGTGCAGACGTCGTCGAAGAGCGTCACCCGCCGGCCGGCAACGCCGGCCGCGTTACACGCAAATCGGCCCTGGGCGGCAAGGCGTTGCGCTCGCGACCGTCCGCGCTGCGCGTCACCCGACCGCTGATCTAGGGCCAGAACGACGCGGGCGCCGGCGATTGCAGCCGCGCAACGAGCCACGAGCGCGACGCCGTCGAGGCCGCGCACGCGCCGGCGTTTTACGGTCGTCGGGACCGGAACGAGGGTCGCACCGGCGGGAACCAAGGGCGCCGTTATGCGTCCCAATGCCTCCGCGACGTCTCGGCGCCCATCCTTGAGCGCGAGCACCGCGGTGCGAAGGCTGCCTTCGTACGCGGCAACGGCCGCAACCCGCAGCGACGGAAGATAAACTGCAACGGCTTTCCCGTTTGGTCGGCACGCGTTACAGAGCCCGGAACCGATGGCATTGCAGTTCGCGCATTGCGCCGGGAAGACGAAGTCGAGCAGCGGGCGCCAATCCATGCCGCTCGATCACGCCGCGGCAACGGAACGTCTAGCTGGAGGCCTCCACTGCAACGAGCGCGTCGTCGAGCACGCTTTCGGGCTGGACGATATACCCGGTTCCTACGATCGTGTCGCGCAGATTCGCTCGGGCACCGATCGTCGCCCCGTTCCAAAGGATGCTGCGCTCGAGCGTCGCCGCGGCATCGACGCGTACGCGACGATCGACACGCCGTCGGCGATCGTCGCCGCCGCGCCGATACGCACGGGACCTTCGATGCGCACGTTGCTGCCGAGCCGCGCGGAGGAGTCGATACCATGCGACGTGGTCTTGGGAATCTGCACGACGCCCTCCAGGACGTCGTAACTCGCGCGCCGGTATTCGCCGGGCGTGCCGATATCGGCCCAGTATGCACCACGGGCGTGAAATCCATAGAAGGGATCTCCCGCGCTCTGCAGTGCCGGAAAGACCTGTTTGCCGAAATCGTAGTACTCGGCTCGCGGGATATGCTCGAAAATCTCGCGAGACAAAATATAGACGCCGGTGTTGGCTAACTTGCTCCGCTCCGTCCCCCGCGGCGGTTTCTCCTGGAAGCCGACGATCTTCGCGCGCTCGTCGAGGACCACGACGCCGTACTGATCGACGACGTCGCATTCGACGAGACCGATCGTCGCAATCGCGGCTCGATCGCGATGAAACTCCAGGAGTTTGTCGAGGTGAATGTCGGTAACTTCGTCGCAACCGATCACCGCGAACGGCTCGTCGTCGAAGAACTCTTGGACCTTCTTGAGGCCGCCGGCGCTTCCAAGCAGCTCGCTTTCGTACGAGTAGTGCAGCTTCACGCCGTAGCGCGAGCCGTCGCCGAGCGCCTCAACGATCGCATCGGCGAGATAGTGAACGTTGATTGCAATTTCATCAAAACCGTAGGCTTTGAGATAGCGCATCAAGTGCGCGGCATTCGGAACGCCCGCGACCGGGACGAGCGGCTTGGGAACCGATTTTGTAAGCGGATAAAGCCTGGTCGACAGGCCACCCGCCAGAATCATTGCTTTCACCGCAGTTCCTCGAGCAGAATTAGCCAAGCGAATCGAGGGAGGGCGAGCTGTCGCCGCCACCGCCGCGGTTCTTTGACCAGCCGGTAGAGCCATTCGAGGCCCAACTGGCGTGCGATCCGCGGCGCGCGCGTGACGCGTCCGGAAATTACGTCGAACGAGCCGCCGACCCCAATGCCCGCACCGCAGCCCGTTTCACGGAGATGCGCGGCCAACCAAAACTCTTGCCGCGGAGACCCCATGCCGGCAAAGAGCAAACGCGCCCGGCTCTGGGCGATGCTTTCAACGACCGCCGGCGTTTGCTCGTCGGTGAAAAATCCGTCGCGCGTACCCGCAACCTGTAGCCCCGGAAAGCGCACTTCCAAAATCGCAGCCGCATCGGCTGCGACACCTGGCGAGCCGCCCAAGAAATAAACCGGAAGCCCAGCCTTCGCTGCGCCCTCGCAGAGATGCTCCAGGAGCTCGACGCCGGTGACGCGCTCGCGAAGAGGCGCGCCTCGCCTCCGCGCGACCGCCAGCAGCCCAACGGTATCGCAAAGGGAAAGGTTGCACGCGTTGACGACGTCGCGAAAACGCGCGTCGCGCTGCGCATAAACGACCATTTCGGTGCCGAGCGTGACGATCTGCGCGCCGCTGCCTTCGCGTGCCTCGTCGAGGATGAGGCGCGTTGCTTCGCCGGCATCGAGCACGTCGAGGCGGCAACCAAGAATCTTCAGCGACGTCACCGGGACTCGACGGCGTGCGAAGCGTACGCCGCCAAGAACGGCCGCAAACGATCCGCGATCTTTTTCGGAATTTCGTCGAGCGGAAGGCGACAGGATCCGACGTCAAAGCCGAGTTGTCGCATCGCCCATTTCACCGGGATAGGGCTCGTTGTAGCGAAGAGCGCGTCGATCAGCGGTAGGAGCGATGCGTGAATTTGCGCCGCCTCTGCGACTCGGCCGTTCTGATAGGCGTCGAACATCGCTCGGTACTCGCGGGAGCAGAGATGCGACGCGACGCCGACGACGCCGTCGGCTCCCAGCGCCAAGCAGGGCAGGAAGAGATGGTCGTCGCCCGACCAAACGATGAAGCCCTCGGCGCGGTCGCGCAGAATCATTCCGATCTGCTTGAGGTCGCCGCTGGACTCCTTGACGCCGGCGATGTTGCGGTGGCGCCGCGCAAGCTCCAGCAGCGTTTCGGGCAGCATGTTGGCGGCGGTGCGACCCGGAATATTGTAGATGACGACGGGAAGCTGCGTCGCTTGCGCTATCGCGCCGAAATGGCCAATCATTCCGCTCTGCGTCGGTTTGTTGTAGTAGGGCACGACGGCCAAGATTCCATCCACGCCGGCGTCCGCCGCCTCTTGCGCTGCGCGTACCGACTCGCGCGTCGCGTTCGTGCCGGCATTGGCAATGACGAAGGCGTCGCGCCCAACGGCCTCTTTCACCGTTTTGTACAGCGCGACGCGCTCGGCCGGTTCGAGCGTCTGACCTTCCCCCGTCGATCCGGCGAGGATCAGGCCGTCGTTTCCCCGATCGACCAGCCAGCGCGCCAAACGACGCGCTTCGTTCAGGTTCAGGTCGCCGCGTTCGTCGAACGGCGTCACCATTGCGGTGAGAATCACTCCGAGCGGTGAGTTCATAGGATCGGATCTCCTCGGTCGAGGCAAAACTGCGCGTGGACGGCAACCTCAGCGCGCTCGGCCTCCGCGGCGGGAACGAGAATGGAAATCGTCACGTTGCTGTCGGTGCAATGGATGATCTCCACGTCGGCTTGCGAGAGCGCTTCGGCCACTTGATGCACGACGCCGGGCGCGTCGCGCATTCCGGTACCGACGACCGAGAGTTTCGAACAGCCTTCCCGCACCCGAACGGCGAGATTCAAATCGGACAGGAGGCTGCGAATTTCGTTGCCGCGGTCGCCCTCGACGACGAATGCCACGCCGGCTTGATTGATCGTAACTTGGTCGATCGAGATTTCGGCTTCGGCGACGCGCCGGAACATCTCCAGCTCGGTCTCCATGCGGCGGCTCGGCGATTCGATGTCGCCTCGAATGATGCGAACCCACGTCACGCGACCCGAAGACGTTACGCCCGTCACCGGCCGGTGATGGTCCACGTTTTCGTCGACCAGGGTCCCCTGGTCGCTGCGCAGACCCTTCACGGCATAGCGCGTTCCGGTGCGGCTGGCATACTGCGCGGCTTTGGAATGCATGACCTTCGCACCGTGGTTGGCCAGCTCGGTCATTTCCGCGAGCGACGCGCGCTCGATCGTGCGCGCCTCCGGGATGCGGCGCGGATCGGCGGTCATTGCGCCGCTAACGTCGGTATAGATGTCGACGCGCTGGGCTTCGAGCGCGTGCCCGATGGCGATGGCCGAGAGATCCGTTCCGCCGCGACCCAGGGTCGTAACCGTGCCGTCGTGCGCGACACCCTGAAAGCCCGCGATCACCGGAACCGTCCCGCATTCCAACAACTCGCGGATCGCCTGGGGCTCGACGCGAAGAATCGTTGCGTCGCCAGAACGCTGGTTGGTTACGATGCCTGCCTGGCCGCCCGAAAGCGCCACGGCGGGTACGCCTTCGGCGCTGAGTTCGTCGGCGAAGACGGCCGCCGCAACCAGCTCTCCGGCGGAGAGCAGCAGATCGGTATTGACGGTTCCGCTGCGGCCGTCGATCAGCGAGAGCAGCGAGTCGGTGGCATAGGGTTCGGGAAAACGCCCCATCGCGGAGACCACCGCGACGGTCGCAAAACCGCCCTCGCGCGCGTCGCGCACCCGTTGATAGGCGATCTGCCGCTGTTCGCGCGTGGCCACGGAGGTTCCACCGAACTTTAGTACCGCAACTTTTTGGGACGTGACATTCATCGCGCAACGTACCCTTTCTCGAGCAGCAGCTCGAGAATCTGCACCGCGTTGGTTGCGGCGCCCTTGCGCAGCTGATCACCCACGCACCACAACGCAAAGTGCCTTCCGCCGGGTTCGGATCGCAGCCGGGCCACGTGCACGTCATCGGTGCCTTCGACGTCGCGCGGCGTCACGATGCCGTCACGATGAAATACGACGCCCGCCGCAGTTTCAAACGCCGAGGCGAGCTCCGCGCAACTCGTTTCGCGCTGGGTCTCGACAAAAACGGCTTCGCTATGCGCGGTGCGCACCGGCACGCGGACGGCCGTGACGCTGATCGTCAGCTCCGGCAGGCCGAGCATCTTCTGGCTCTCGTCGCGCACCTTGGATTCCTCGCCGCTCCACCCGTCGGCATCGAAGGCGCCCACCTGCGGCACGACATTGCGCGCCAGTGGGCGTGGAAAGATCGAAGGCGCCGGCTCCGGCGCACCCGTGACGAGGGCCCGTTCGTCTGCGGCCAGTTCGTCGAGCCCCGCCCGGCCGGCCCCGCTGGCGGCTTGATAGGTTGCAAGGCGAACGGACTTGAGGCCGGCGACGTCGCGAATCGGTCGCAATGCGGTGCAAAGAATGATCGCGGTGCAGTTTGCGACCGGAAAAAGCCGATGCTCAGGTCGCACCGCGTCCCCGTTAACCTCGGGAACGATCAGCGGCACACCGCGCTGCATGCGGAACGTGGAGCTATTGTCGATGACGACGGAGCCGCGTGCGAGCAGTCCCGGCGCATATTGTTCGCTCGCATCCTCGCCGCCGGCAAAGAAAACGACGTCGAAGCCGCGCAACGCTTCGTCCGATGCCGTGCGGACGTCCAACCGGTCGCCACGAAAGCGCACGGCAGCGGCGCGGTCGCGCGAGGCAAACGGGTGAAGCTCCGCAACCGGAACGTTACGCTCCTCGAGCACCTGCACGATCGTTTCGCCGACGGCGCCGGTCGCGCCGACGACGGCGACGTTCACGCGTTCTCTCCAAGAACCGAATCCAGGCCGATTGAGAGCCCGCGGCGATGCACGACGGCTCGAACGGCGGCCAGCATGCCGGCCACAAACGACTCACGGCTAAACGAATCGTGCCGAATCGTCAGCAGCTCTCCGGTTCCGCCTAGCAGCACCTCCTGATGCGCGAGCAGACCCGGCAATCGCACGCTGTGAATAACCGGAACTCGCCCACCGGCACGTTCCATCGCGGCGGCCGTCGCCGCAGCGGTACCAGACGGCTTGTCCTTCTTACCGGCGTGATGCAGCTCGACGATCTCCGCATTAGGGAAGTAGCGCGCCGCCTGTTGCGCAAAGCGCATCATCAGCATCGCGCCCAGCGAAAAGTTCGGAACGAAGAGCGCACCGACGCCGTGCTCCTGGGCCGCCGCGTCCAACGCGGCGCGCTGGTCGTCGTTCCATCCGCTTGCGCCGACGACGGTATGCAGCCCGCTGGTAACGGCTTGCAACGCGATTTCGAAACTACCGGGTTGCGTCGTGAGATCGAGCAGCACGTCGGGTTTGCGTGCGAGCACTTCGGCAAAGGAATCAAAAATCGAATGCTTCGGGTCTGCGCGACGCGCAAGCCCGCAGCAATATTCTCCGCTCGCTTGGAGCGCTTCTCGCGCAGTCGTGCCCATTCGTCCCATGGTGCCCGCCACCGCAACCCGAACCGTTGGGGCCATCAGAATGACAAGGTTCGGGAACGGGTTAGATTTTTTCGAGCGGCGCGTACTTGAGCATCAGCATCTTTTGACCGACGTTGGGAAAGTCAATCGTCACGAGGCCGTCGCCGCCGGCTCCGACGATGTTGTCGATGCAGCCCTCACCCCACTTGGGATGACGCACGCGGTCGCCCGCTTCGAGGCCGAGATGTACGCCCGCGCCCGCCGATTCGTGAATCGCAACTTCGCGCCACCGTCCGCCCGCCGGACGCGCGAGCGGCACGCTGTCGCTCTCGAGAATCTCGACAGAAGGTAGC
>JBEKRW010000172.1:0-7367 GCA_049517595.1 Candidatus Cybelea sp.
CGAATAGTCGCCCGTTGCGTCGGGGACATACTTGTACCAGTTGCTTGAATTGCTGCTGCCTTGCGTCAAAATCGACCCATCGGTCATTAAGTACGCCATCTGCATATAGTCTGGCGGTTGACTCTTTCCGCGCTTGAACGTGCCGGCTGCGCCGTGTCGAGCTGCGGCGGCCACGCCGCCCGGAAGAAGAGAATGACTCCCGGAGCATCCTGCCGGGCCGGCGGCCGCCATGGCCGCTAATGCGAAGAGAACGAACTTGTTTCGAAAGAGAAGCACGCTGGGAACCTCCGGTGCGTTAAGGCTGCGGGTAAGGAGTCTGCTGTTCGAGCCTGACGACGGTTTCCCCACCGGGGCGATCGGCCAGGATACGAGTCCCCTCACTCGGAAAGGGGGCGGTCCGCCGTAATTCACGGCGCGGGAGGTGCGGATCATGCGTATCGTTATGCTTGTTTTTTGCTCGGCGCTCATCGCCGGCTGCTCGCGATTCTCCGGCGCTCCACCACTTCCAGCAACGGCGTCAGCCGTTTCGGACACCTCGCCGAAAGCCGCGTCTTATGGTCAATACGTTTCGCTTTACAGTTTTCGAGGACAGACGAGCGGTGGCTCGCCCCAAGCGGGGCTCGTCGAGCATAACGGCGAGCTTTACGGAACGACGTCGGCGTACGGCAAGGGATACGGGACCGTCTTTAAAGTGAGTGGCCTCGGTAGAGTGACGACGTTGTATAGCTTTACCGGCTATCCCGACGGCGCGTACCCCGAAGCCGGCCTGATATGGTACAAGGACGCTTTCTACGGTACCACGTCGGCCGGCGGAACGCAGAATGGTGGTACGGTTTTCACCCTCACTCCCTCCGGTGAAGAGCGGGTCATTCACAGTTTCGGAAAGGGTGATGACGGTGCACAGCCGTTAGCTACGCTCGTTGCAGCCGGTGGCATCTTGTACGGCACGACGAAGAATGGCGGGAAGCGCGATAAGGGAACCGCCTTCGAAATTACGCCCAACGGCGTCGAGCACGTGATGCATAGCTTCATCGGGGCGCCTAGCGACGGTGGACATCCGTCGGCCGGGCTGATTCGCGTCGGCAGCGAGCTCTACGGCGTCACGAGTGCGGGCGGTGAGAACGCCGCAGGCGGCTCGGTTTTCAAGATCGGGCTGTTCGGACAAATCAAGTTGCTGCACAGCTTTAGAGTCCGGCCGGGAGACGGATCGAATCCCGTCGGATCGCTCGTTTACCTTAACGGCATATTCTACGGCACGACGCTGCACGGTGGAGATATCGGCCGGGGCTTCGGGACGGTCTTTGAAATGAACGCGCGCGGGAACGAGGCCGTCCTGCACAGTTTCGGCGGGCGTAACGACGGCGCGTTTCCAGCAGCCGGTCTGGCCGTCGTCAACGGCGACCTCTACGGAACGACGACGGGCGGTGGCACCAGTCCGAGAAAATCGAATGAATGCATTTCGAGCGGCGCACGCATCGACGGCGACGGGTACTATAAGTGCGGAACGGTTTTCTCGATCGCGCGCTCCGGCAAAGAACGTATCGTCTACCGCTTTAAGGGAGATCCCGACGGTGCGAATCCCGAAGCGGCTTTAACTCCCGCGGCCGGCGTCCTCTACGGCACGACCGATTGGGGCGGCCAGGCCGACTACTACGGTACGATCTTCAGAATATTTCCTTAGGGCGCGTCCAACGCAAGGGTTTCTTAAAGCTTCGTAATCGCACTTTAAGAATCGGTTGCTAGCATGGTCGCATGGATGTCGCCGGTGAAGAGCAAGCCGAGCAATTAATTACGCGCTGCCGCCTTACTGAGGCGGCAGCGCGCCTTACCGCGATGCGCTACGACGACGCCGGCGATCCCGAGGGCGGCCGCAAGCGTCTTTGCGTTGGAGTCTATGCGCTCGTTGGCGACGATCGAAATCTGGCGGGAGCCGTCGCGCCCCAGTTGCTTGCATCTCGCAGCGCGGCCGACGTGGCCTCGTACTTCGAATCGCTGCCGGGCGAGCCGGCTTCACACGACCATCTCGCCGCCGCGGTCGTACTCTCTTGGGCAACGGATGCCGCGGGGGCATATGACCTCTGGCGCAGTGGGCACGATCGCGCGCTCTTTGAGAAGCGCTTTCACTTCGCCGTCGGCGCACGCGAACGTCTGGCGCATCACGCCATTCTGTTCGGCGATCTCGAAATCGCGCAAACCGCCCTTGACGACGCCCTCCGTCTGGCGCAACTTCACCGTCTCTCCGAATGGTTTTCACGCAGCGCGGCGGCGGCCGCGCGTCTAGCCCTTAACGCCGGCGACTCCGAGCGTGCCGCGCAGTTGCTCGCTCGAGCGCGGATGCACGCCCGCAGCCCCGAAGCGATTGCCTTGTTGGCGCCGGTCGGTGCGGCTCTAGCGATTGAAGCCGGCGACGACGAGGCCACCGCCGAATGGACTTCCGCGGAGATCCTCGACACCGCATTGACCTCCGAGGATTTGGAAAGTGCAGTCGCGGCGACCGTTGCGCTGCTCTCGAAAGGCGCGCCGGTACCGGGCTCTTCCACTGCCACCGCGCTGCGCAGAGCAATGCTGCGATCGAGCGGAGCGACCTACGCCGTCGAGCTTCTTTCCCTGGCGGCGAGGCACGGAGAGATAGAAGAGGCGCGCCTCGGCGCAGACACGCTCGGCGCCTTGGTCGCTCCCAATCGCAAGTACTGCAAGGCCCATGCGCTCCTCGCCCGAGCGCATTTGCTCTTTCGCAGCGGCGAGCGCGCCGCTTGGATCGACCACGCCGGCGACGCGGCACGGGCATTTAATGCAATGGGGATGCGGCGCTGGATGAATGAAGCGATGCTGCTGCTCGTCCGCCAAGAAAACGAGGCTTTCCCACGGCGTCGCGGGCGACCAATGGGGTCGGCCCTAACGGGACGAGAGCAGCAAGTCGCCCATCTGATTCGACGCGGGGCCCGCAATCGCGAGGTGGCCGCGGCGTTGCAAATCAGCGAGCACACCGTCGAGCGGCACGTAAGCTCGATCCTGGGCCGCCTCGGCCTGCGCTCGAGGTGGCAGATCGCCGACCCCAAGAACGCCTCGGAACATTAACATTTGCTCAAGTTGCCTTAACTATCCCCGCGACTTCCAGGATGCACGGCCGGCGTACCATCCCCTAGCATCGGGTTGGAAGAAGTCGGCACAAGTGCCGTACTCTTCCGTTGCTATTGGGAGTACAGTTTGTTCAACGGCCTCCGCTGCATAAAAAAGCGTGTCTTGTTCCTCGGCTTTTTTTGCTTTGCCGCCTCGAGCGCGAGCGCATTGGCCGAGACCGCGGGGATCATCTCGGGCCGGGTTACCGACGACAAGACGCACGCTGCGGTTGCGGGTGTGGCGGTCGTCGCGAAGTCTCCCAGTGCGACCTATCACACGACGACCGACGCCAACGGCGCATATCGCTTCTTGAGCGTGTTGCCCGACACGTACTCGCTGTCGTTTGCCAAGAGCGGGTATGCCGCGTACTCGATTGCCGTGGTAGTACTCAACGGCTCGCAACAGGCCGTCAACGTGCCGCTCTCCCGGACGCTCAAGGTGATCGCGTCGACGCACTCGCGCTCGGCCGGCAGCGCCTTTCAGCGTGGCATGACCATCGACACCTACACGGTAACCGGCGCGCAGATCGACATGGTGCAAGGCAAGAGCTTCAACACCGATGAGAACACGCTGCTTCGCAGCATTCCCAGCGTCACGATCGACAAGTCGGGGACGGTCTCGATTCGCGGCGGCTTTGCCTTCGAGGCTGCCTATGAGTTCGAAGGCATCGACTACACCGCACCCACGGCCAACCTGCAGAACACGCTGCAGAACATCTCCAACTTCGGTCTGCTCAACGGCGTGGGCAGCGTGCAGCTGATTCCCGGCGGCGGCGATGCGACCCACGGCAACACCGGAACCGGCCTGGTGCAGTTCACCGCCAAACACGGCACCTATCCCAGTTACTTCCACGTGGATACCGAGGCGTTGCTCTTTCCGTACCTGCATCAGCTGGGACTGGAGTGGGGCTGGGCCGATCCATCGCAGCGCTTTTCAAACTATGCCGGATTCATCGGGTTGCGCAAAGCCTTTCAATACGGCGCGCCGGGATCGGCGGCCAACACGCTGGGCACGCTGGGCACCAACGCGGCAACGCTAGGCAGCACGATCGATCCCAACCTGGTCTACTACGCGCCGTCATTTCGGGCATCCAACGACTTCGTCGACAACGCGATCTACCGGTTCGGCAAGAACAACTCACAACGCATTCAGTTCTTCATTCAGGACCAAGCGATCACCCAGACCCTCGATTACGGCGGCTTTCAATATCTGCCGTACATCTCGGGCGGCACCACGTCGGGCAAATGCGCGCCCTACCCGGTGAGCGGCCCCGGCGGCCCGGTCAACTCGCTGCAGCAAAACTACTCGTGCGATTCGCTCATCCCGCTCTTTCCGGGCCAACCCCATACCTACTCGTTCGTCTCGCAAGCCGACCAGCTCAAGAGTCCGTTTCTGGCCTACAAGGTGGAATACGGCACCAGCCTGGGGGCGTCGTCGCAGTTGACCGCACGGTATTTCCGCACGTTTAGCGGCCAGTCCGAAGACTTGCCGGCCCAGGGCATTTTCGCCGATCCCTACGGCGGCACGCGCACGGCCGGACAGTTCGACATCGCAACGCAGATCGGTGAGAAGAATCTGCTCAAGTACGGCGGGATCTACGAGTTCGTCGTGCCCTACGGCAACCGCTACGACTTCACGTCGTATACCGCGTTCACGACGCCTTCTTATATTATCGCCTATCCGATCACGCATCCCAACGCGCCGTTGCCGCTGCCGTATACCTATTCGGGGCTGCTGCCCAACAACAATCCCGCCTCCCAGCAAGGCCTGGAGGAAGATTTCTTCTCGCCTTCGTTTTGCGCGCAGCTGGGGCTGCACGGCGGCTGCGGCTATTTGAGCTCGTGGTTTCCCGGCGGCGTGCGCTTTCCGTTTGAGGAAGACGTGTCGACGGTTACCCAGCAGCAGTACGGCGCCTATCTCCAAGACAACATCGAGATGTCCAACAAGTGGAGGACCGAAGCCGGGCTGCGCTTAGACGGCTACAACTTTCAAATCCCCACCCAAGCCGGCGCTCCCGCTTCGATTCCCGCCGTCGAGCATCAACGGCTCTACGAACCGCATTTCGATCTGTCCTATGCCCCCGATCTGCGCGACACGATCCGCTTTGGTTTTGGGCACACGCTCTCGATGCCGATTCCCAGCTTGCTGGGCGCCGACGTCAGCCGCGCGCCTTACACGGCCTTCCAAGGCATTCCGTCTTACGACAACTCGACGGGGAAGCCGGCCGTTTATTGCGGGCCGCTGGCCAATCAGCTCTGCGCCAACTATGCCGACCAGCTCTACTGGCTCACGCGCGACTACCGCTACGGCAGTTCGACTTTGGAAGCGCCGCTGGTCGGCGCAACCTTCACCAATATCGACATCTCTTGGGCGCACGAGTTTCGCGACGGCTCGGCGGTGAAGATCACGCCGTTTTACCGGCGCGGCTACAACGTGATCGAGCAGACCGCCAACATCGTGGGCTTCAACTATGAAACCGGTTCGCCGGTCTTCGGCGACGTCGCGTACTCCAACCAGGGCATTCAAAAAGCACATTCCGCTGGGCATCTCGATGCAGATCGGTGCGACCTATATCAGCCAGTTCGGTAACGAACCGCCCGGCACGTTCCTTCAACCCGCGGCCCTGGCCCTTGGCCTGGTCTATCGTTCGCCCGATCTCTCGCCGTTTCAAATAAATACGGCCTTTAACTATCAGAACGCGCACGGCTGGCGCATCGATCCGGTGATCGGCTTCAACGTCGGCTATCCCTACGGCCAAGGCTACTACACGGCGGTGTATTGCGACGGCAAACCGGTCATCGTGCCGGCGTCGAGCCTCTCGATCATCTACTCGCAGACGCCGGGCTATATCGATCCGCTGGATCCGGGCTCGTGCACCAAGCCCAACATCGCGGCAACGCGCGGCATTCACGAGCCGGGACTGGCCGGCGGCTTGCTGACGACGCCGCGCGTGGACGTCGATCTGACCACCGAGTACCGGCCGCCGGTGGCCAAAGGCGTGCTGGCACAATCGGTCTTTGGTTTGCAGATCCTCAATCTGTTCGATCAGCTCTACAACGTACCGGTCTATAACGGCTGCTACGGCTCGCCGATCTCAACGGGACTGCAGAGCGGCAACGCGCCCTGCACGTATTCCTCGGCGCCCTATGCACCGCCCGACGTGGCGGCGCATTCGTCGGCGCCTTACAGGCATGCTCGCCGGTGCGGTGATCGCTGCTGGCGCGCTCTCCGGGTGCGGCACCGGCGGCGCATCGGAACCGCCGCAAACTTCGTACGATCCGGCGGCGACGTCGAAGCTGCAGTTTGCCGTCGGCATTGCAACGCTGTCGTATGCCCACGGGCAGAAGGTCGCATACGGGCTGAACGAAGTCGAGACGCTGCGCCAGAACGACGGTCTATCGGGCGTGCTCTACGACGTGCCGATGATCATCGGCCCGTCGAAATTCAACGTGGAGATTTCCACGGAAACCGGCGAGGAAGTGGAGGGCGCCGGAAACGACCTCGGAACCAATCACGTTACCTGGGGCACGCTCAATAACTCGGACTGGATCGGCTCCCACCGCGGCGGGAAGAATCAGTCGACCAGCGGAGCCTTTGGCTACGGACTCTGTGCGTGCAACTCGGACTCCGGCCCTCCCAACGGCGTGACCCCGCTCTACGTTAGTTACAACCTGCCCGTCTACGGCGGCAGCAGTTTGAATTGGTACGGCGGGCCACCGGCTTACCCGCAAGAGGGTCCGAGCGTCATTGCGCTGGGATGGAACGGATATTCTCTCGGCTTTACCGACTTTGCCGTGCAGCCCGTGATCGGAACGTACCATCTCTACGCCGCCGTTCCGCCGGCGTACGACACGCCGGAGAACCCGACCCCGAGTCCCAATCCGAACGGGACGCCCACGCCGCCTCCGGGCATACTTGTAGCCGGGGCGCAGCTCAACTCGCTTAAGGCGCTGCCGGCCTTCGCAACGCCGACCTTCTCGCCCGACAACAAAGGCGGCGGCACGATCACCATTGCGGTGCCTGCCGGCGCCCGCGAAGCGATGGTTGTTGCAGAAGCGATAAACGGCGGCAACGGGGTCTGCGGGCGCGCGCACATCTACGACGCCTACTACACCGTCGTCACGCACGCCACGGGCACGCAGAAACTCGTCCTGGCCGACAACCTCGGTTTGTTGACTCAGTCCGGGCAGAAGACGCCGTCGTTCTGCCAGGGCGAAAGCTACAACATTTACGCGGCGGCAATGGAC
>JBEKRW010000173.1:0-5611 GCA_049517595.1 Candidatus Cybelea sp.
GCCAACGCTGCGCCGGCGAGGACTTGCATGATGGTGTGCGATTTGAGATAGACTCGAGCCCAGCAGACCATCGGGATCAGCACCATGAACGGCAACGGTTGGCGGCCGTAGATCAACGTCAGTGCCGTGAGCGGAGCGGTGATTCCCAGCGCGTGCGTGCTGATCTTCCAGTATCGCGTGATGTATTGCACGATCAGCGTCGAAACCAAGTATCCGAGCATTGCGGCGATCATGAGGCGCGGAGCGTGCACGAGCCAGAGCGCGCCGGCTCCGAAGAGATCGAAGACGACGAACGCGGTCAGGATCATCTCGCGCTCGGCGCGCACCGACATGTCGAGATCCGAGATGTAGTCGTTCGCGTAGAGCCAGAAGACATAGAGCATTGGGCCCAGCGACGTGAAGAACGTCGAGACGAAGAGCAGGCGCCAAAAGTCGAGGGTATCCTTGGCGCCGACGTGCGCCAGAATCAAGAAGAGTGCGAGCGCGGTGAGGAACGGATTGAAAACGGTGGAGAGGATGCGCGCCAGATCCCGCCAAACGCGGCGGTTTTTGATCGGAACGATCGTGGAGACTGCTTCGGTCAGCCCCTCTACTTCGGGCACCCATGGCTCTTCGGCCGGGTGCGGGCGATTACTTCGCACGGGCGGCCTCGTGCAGGCAGCTTGGGGCCTGCGGTCGTAGAGAAGATGCCGCCATTGCCTATTTAAGGAAGAGAAGAGCCACTTGAATCCCTTGTTCGTTCTGGCCGCGGCAACCGCCAAGGTTTTGCCAACGGCCGCCGCCACGCTGCCCCCCGGAGTCGTACCGCCTGCTGCGCCCGTCCTGCCGCAAGTGCAGCCCAAGACGGCGATCGCCATCCATGCAGGCTGGCTAACGCACGGCATCGCGGGGATCTTCGTACTCGCCGCCATCTCGTTGATTTTCTTGCTGGCGATCCAAACGACCAAACAGGAGGGCCTGACGGGCACCATCGGAGGCCGGGTTGAGAGTTCCTATCACGGCCGGCTCGGCGCCGAGGAGCAGCTCAAGCGGCTTACCGGCTTTGTCGCCGTCGTCTTCGTCATTTCGGCCTTCGTGCTGTCGCTTACAGGTATTTAGCCGGCGCGTGGAGCTGCTCGAGGTCAAGAACCTTAAAACGACCTTTCGCACGGAGGACGGACCGGTTACGGCGGTCAACGGCCTCTCGTTTTCGCTGGAAGCCGGCGAAACGCTCGGCATCGTCGGCGAATCCGGCTCGGGAAAATCGGTAACGGCGCTCTCCATCATGCGGCTTTTGGCGCGCAACGCAACCGTCACCGCAGATCGCATCGCGCTGCGAGGCGAAAGCTTGCCGGCGAAAAGCGAAGCGGAGATGCGCAAGATCCGCGGCCATCGGATCGCGATGATCTTTCAGGATCCGATGACGTCGCTCAATCCGGTACTGACTATCGGCGAGCAGATCTCAGAAGCGGTGCGCCTGCACCTGGGCCTGGGCCCGCGCGAAGCCCGCGATCGCGTCATCGAGATGCTGAGCAAAGTTCGCATTCCGCAACCCGAAAAGCGCTTGGGCAACTACCCGCATCAGTTCTCGGGCGGCATGCGCCAGCGCGTAATGATTGCAATGGCACTTTCGTGCAATCCAGAGCTCTTGATTGCCGACGAGCCCACCACCGCGCTCGACGTCACGATTCAAGCGCAAGTCTTGGAACTGATGGCCGACCTCCAACGTGAGACCGGCGCGGCGATCATTCTCATCACGCACGATCTGGGCGTCGTGGCCGAGTTCTGCAAGAACGTGCTGGTTATGTACGGCGGCAACATGGTGGAGTACGGAACGGCCGAGCAGATCTTTGCGGAGCCGCGCATGCCGTACACGCAAGGGCTTTTGGCCTCGCTGCCGCGCCTCGATCGCAGCGAACGCAAGCGCCTCGAACCGATTGCCGGCCAGCCACCGAACTTGTTGCGTCTTCCCCCGGGATGCGCCTTTGCGCCGCGCTGCACCTATCGCATGCCGATCTGCGATCAGCCCGTTCCGCTCTACGATTTCGGGGAGGGCCACGTCGCCCGCTGCTATCTGTACGACGAACGAGCGCGCGACCAGCGCCCCGAAGCGATGCGCGAGCTTCCGACGATACCGGCGGGCAGCTGATGACCAACGGCGTTTTGATCGAAGCGAAGGAAATCTACAAATACTTTCCGATCTACGCCGGCCTGACGTCGCGCCACGTCGCTGACGTCCGCGCGGTCGACGGCGTCAGCTTTACGATCCAGGAGGGCGAAACGCTCGGGCTCGTCGGCGAGTCGGGTTCCGGCAAGACGACGGTCGGCCGCCTTCTGCTGCGCCTGCTGCCGGTAACCAAAGGCGAGATCGACTTCGAAGAGCGGAACATTCTAACGATGAACCGGGGCGATATCCGCCGCCTGCGCCGCTCGGTGCAGATCATCTTTCAGGACCCCTTCGCTTCGTTGAATCCGCGCATGTCGATCGGAGAGATCGTCGCGGAGCCGATCCGCATTCACGGCCTCGCGAAGGGAAAGGAAGTCGACGACCGCGTCCGCGAGCTGCTGGGCCTCGTCGGCCTGCGGCCGTATCACGCAAACCGGTATCCCCACGAGTTTTCCGGAGGCCAGCGTCAACGCGTTGGGATCGCGCGCGCACTTGCGGTTCAGCCACGCTTCATCGTCTGCGACGAGCCCGTCTCGGCGTTGGACGTCTCCATTCAAGCGCAGGTCATCAATCTGCTCGAGGACCTGCAGGCCAAGTTCAAGCTCACGTACCTCTTCATCGCTCACGACCTCTCGGTCGTGCGCCATATTTCAACCCGGGTCGCGGTTATGTACGTTGGCAAGATCGTCGAGCTGGCATATCGCGACGCGCTCTATGAGAGCCCGCTCCATCCCTATACGCAGGCGCTGCTCTCAGCGATTCCGATTCCCGATCCGGTCGTGGAGAAACGGCGAAAGCGCGTCGTCCTGACCGGCGACATTCCGTCGCCCGTCAACCCTCCGCCAGGCTGCCGCTTTCACACCCGCTGCCCGATCGCGTTCGAGCGTTGCTCGGTGGAAGAGCCGCCGCTGCGCGAGTACGCTCCGGGGCACTTCGCCGCGTGCCATTGGGTCGAAGAGCACGGCGGCCAGGCGCCGGCCCTCGCCTAAACACTCCATGAATTAACAACGGGCGACCGCTATTCGCGGCCGCCCGTTGTTGCTATCGTGAGTAGCTCTGCGCTATTTCTTGCGCCGCTTGCGCCGCCCGTTCGTGGCGACTTTGCGGGCCACTTTGGCGCCCACGACCTTGCGGGCCACCTTGCGACGCACCGCCTTGCGCGCTACCTTGCGACGTACCGCCTTGCGGGCAACTTTCTTGCGAACTGCCTTACGGGCGACTTTCCGGCGCACGGCCTTGCGGACTACCTTCCGGCGTACCGCTTTGCGGACCAATTTGCGACGGACTTTCTTGCGAACGGCCTTGCGGACGACCGCCTTGCGAACCAGCTTCCGAGCCACTCTCTTGCGAACCGCCTTGCGAATTATCGCTCCGACGATCGCCTTTTTAACGGCAGCTTTGCGACCGGTTTTCTTCCGACGCCGTACAGCTTTCTTAACAGCTGCGGCGACGGCCGGCTCCATGCCGTTCATCGTGGAATCCGAGTCCATTCATTCCTCCTCGTCCCCGGGGACGATAAGCGTTAGTGGACAGCGCTCATGGCGCTTTTGCACGCAATCATAGAGGATTTTGCCGAATCATGCAAATTCACGCGCTCGCGCGTGCAAGCGACTTTGTCATCCTGACCCTTCGACTCTGCTTCGACAAAGCTCAGCGTCGCTCTGGACCGCGCTTCACGCGGCACTAAGGAATGGACGAAATTTGCCGGGCCTTGACCCCGGCTGTATACTAAGCCCCGTGAAAAAGCCCCTCATCATCGTCGAATCGCCGACGAAAGCGAGGACGATCAAGAAGTTTCTTCCCGCGCGCTATGCGGTGAAGGCGTCCGTGGGGCACGTGCGCGACCTCCCAAAGAGCACGCTGGGGGTCGATGTTGAGAACGATTTTACGCCGCGATACCTCACGATCAAAGGCAAAGGCGACGTGATCAAGGAGTTGCGGAGCGCCGTAAAAAGCGCGACGGACGTGTACCTCGCAACCGACCCGGATCGCGAAGGCGAGGCGATCGCGTGGCACCTCGCCGAGCTGCTCAAACTCCCCGATCCCAAGCGAATCGAGCTTCACGAGATCACGAAAGCGGCGGCGCTCGCGGCGCTCAAAGAGCCTCACCATATCGACATGGACCGCGTCAACGCGCAGCAGGCTCGCCGAATTCTCGACCGGCTCGTCGGATATAAAATCTCGCCGCTGCTATGGGCGAAGGTGCGTGGCGGACTCTCTGCCGGGCGCGTGCAGTCGGTCGCAGTCCGGCTGATCGTCAACCGGGAGCGCGAGATCGAAGCCTTCATTCCTAAGGAGTATTGGAGCCTAACGGCACTTTTGGCACGGGCGCAATCCGCGAGTGGGACCGGTTCCGACGTGACGTTTTCGGCCGACCTCGTCGCGCACGGCGGCAAGAAGCTCGAACTGCACTCGCAGGCCGAAACCGACGCGGTACTGCGGGCGCTCGAAGGCGCCGCCTACCGCGTCGGATCGATCAAGAAGCGCGAAGTTCGGCGCAACGCCCCTGCGCCGTTCACCACATCGACGCTCCAGCAAGAGGCCTCGCGCAAGCTAAAAATGCGCGTACGCCGCGCGATGCAGGTCGCCCAAGCGCTCTACGAGGGCGTCGACCTCGGTGCGAGTGAGGGAACCGTCGGACTAATTACCTACATGCGTACCGACTCCACCCGAATCAGCGACCAGGCGCGCGACGCAGCCCGCGAGTTCATCGTAGCCGAGTACGGCGAAGCCTTCCACGGCGGACGCCGCTATGCAGTTCGGGAGGGCGCGCAGGACGCGCACGAAGCGATTCGCCCGACCTCGGTTTTGCACACGCCGGAGCGTCTCGCGAGCCACCTCAAACGTGAGGAGCTTCGTCTTTACACGCTCATCTGGGAGCGATTCGTAGCCTCGCAGATGTCGCAGGCGCTCTTCGATCAGACCGTCGTCGACGTGACCGCAGGCGAATACGGGTTCCGCGCGACCGGCACCGTGATGCGCTTTCCGGGCTTCACCCGCGTCTACGATGAGGGCAAAGACGAGGAGGCTGCCGCAAAGGGCCGCATCCGGCTCCCGGATCTGCGCGAGAACGAAGATCTGGATTGCCGCAAGCTCGACCCCAAGCAACACTTTACCGAGCCGCCGCCGCGTTATACCGAAGCCGCGCTGGTCAAAGCGCTCGAAGAGAACGGCATCGGACGGCCCTCGACGTACTCGACGATCGTGGAGACGATTCAGGCTCGGGGGTACGTCACGCAGCAAGAGCGGCGCTTCACGCCGACCGAGATAGGTACGGCGGTGAACGACCTTCTCGTCGACCATTTTCCGAAGATTCTCGATCTCGCTTTCACCGCGCAGATGGAGGGTGATCTCGACAAGGTTGCCGACGGGCAGGAGAATTGGGTCACGCTCTTGCGCCGCTTCTACGGTCCGTTTTCGACCGAGCTGGAAGAAGCCGAGAAAAAGCTGCCGCGCTTGGAACTG
>JBEKRW010000174.1:0-5591 GCA_049517595.1 Candidatus Cybelea sp.
GATCGGCCGGGAGGCGGAGACTGCGTCGAGATCGCCACGCGCAACGTCACCGTGCCAAAATGGATGATACCCCCAACTTATGAGCGGTTCGAGTTGGTCGCTTTTCCCCTGTTCGATGCGCAGAAGCTCTGCGATGTAGGCATCTTTTCCTCGCACGGGCTTTACGGTGGCCCATGGAAGCTGCCATTCGAACGCGGTGACCATGTCGGTCATGACGATCGCCGCTGCCATAAACGGATGAAGATGCGGATCGATCAATCCTGGCAGCAAGACGTTCTTCTCAAAATCGCGCACCAGCTCGTATCGCTGGTCTTGCAGCCACGGCTGCAAGTCGTTCAAGGAGCCGACGGCGAGAATCGAGCCATCGCGCACCGCGACGGCTGTCGCCTCGGGGCAGGCCGGATCCATCGTCACGATTTTCTTTGCCGTATAAACGGTGATGGGCGAGCTCACGTGGGTTTCCTTTGCGGAAGGTAGCCTGCGATGCGTTAGGAAGTACGTCGGCGCTGCGTAGTCGGCCTACCGCTCGCCCGCAAACAGCCCTTCTGGGGCCTTATTCGTGCAACCCGTGCCGATCCGCGCGGTGTCATCTTCTGAACAAGCCGGCTCTTGCTAACTGCAAATTGGAGGGATCAGTGGACGAAGTACAAGTCGATAAGTCGAGCTATCAGATGCCCCCGCAGGAGGGATTTACGGTTGCGCATTTTCTCACGGTGGCCGATATCGGGCGATCCGTCGAATTCTACGAAAAGGTCTTTGGTGGACAAGTCGTGAGTCGCGGCGACGGGAACGCGCCGCCGTACATCAAAATCGCCAATACTTGGCTCATCATCAACGTTGGCGGCGGTCCAACACCTGACAAGCCGACCGTAACGCTCCGGCCTCCGCCCGATCCCGACGAGATCAGCAGCTTCATGAACATTCGGGTCGCAGACATTCAAGCGTGCTACAAACTCTGGCGAAGCCGGGGAGCGACCTTTCTAACCGAACCCATAGACAAGTACGGCGAGACGCGATGCTACATCCGCGATCCTGACGGTTACATCATAGAAGTCGGGCAAAGCAAGCCCGGTTTCAAGTATGGCTAACTTGAAAGTTGCGGTGATAACGGGCGCATCGCACGGTATCGGCGCGAGCCTCGTGGCTGCGTACAGCGAAGCCGGGTACAGCGTCGTTGCAAATTCGCGCTCTATCGGCGCGAGCAGGGATCCAAGCATCCTCAACATCGCGGGTGACGTCGGTAAACCGGAGACTGCCGACCTCATCGTGAACGAAGGCGTGGCCAGATTCGGCCGCATCGATGCGCTCGTTAACAATGCAGGCATCTTTATTTCGAAACCCTTCACGGAGTACACGCAGGCGGACTACGACGCGATGCTGTCGACGAACATCGCGGGCTTTTTCTATCTGACGCAGCGCGCCGTGCGGATAATGGAGCGCCAGGGATCGGGTCACATTGTAAACGTCACCACGACCGCCGCGGAACAACCGATCAACGGCTCCCCGGCCCTCTTGGCCTCTCTGACGAAAGGGGGCCTGAACGCCGCGACAAAGGCGCTCGCGATCGAATACGCGCAACGCGGGATTCGCGTGAACGCCGTCTCGCTCGGCATCATAAAAACACAGGGGCAAGAGTCGTATGCCGGACTCGAGTCTTTGGAGCCCCTCGGCCGGTTGGGCGAGATCGACGACGTCGTATCGGCCGTGATGTATTTAGAACGTGCCGAGTTCGTAACCGGCGAGATATCGCACGTCGACGGCGGTCAAAGCGCCGGCCACTGGTAGCCTTCGCCACATTTATTGAGGTAAGGATTATGCAAGCCGTTGTTCTAAAATCGCCACGCCATATTAGCGTCGAGTCCGTCGAAGATGCGGCTTTGCAAAAGCCTACCGATGCGCTGCTCCGTTTGACGTCGACCGCGATCTGCGGAACGGACCTGCACATCTACGAAGGGCGGCTGGGCGATGGCTCGCCAATGGTCATCGGCCACGAGCCCCTCGGAATCGTGGAAAAAGTCGGGTCGGATGTTGTGAACGTTCGCATCGGCGACCGCGTCACAGTGCCGACGCACATCTGCTGCGGTTTCTGCGCAAACTGCGTGCACGGCTTCTCGGCTCAATGCCTCACGAACAATCCGGGCAAGGCCGGCGCGGCCTACGGATATCCCGGCATGGGGGGCTATTTGGGCGTCCAAACCGAGTTGGCACGCGTGCCGTTCGCCGATGCAAACTGCCTGCGGCTCCCCGGCGAACCGGGAGACGACTGGGAGCACGACTTCGTTTTGCTTGCCGACGCTCTGCCGACGGCCTTTCACGCTACGGAGCTCGCCGAAGTCCGATACGGCGATATCGTCGTTATCTATGGCGCAGGTGCGATCGGCCTCCTATCGGCAATGTGCTCGTTCGTGCGCGGCGCGGCGCAGGTTTTCGTCGTCGATGCGATTGCGGACCGGCTGGAGAAGGCCGCCGAACTCGGAGCCGCGCCGATCGATATGCGCGACGGCCACGCCGCCGATCGCATTCTCGAACAAATCGCGCGCGAGCGTCAGGGCGTAGCGTGGCGAGGTGAAGATGCAAATCTTGGCGCAACCGTCTGCATCGACGCAATCGGTTTCCAAGCACGCGACCCGCTCGATTACACGGTCGAAAAGCCTTCAAGCGTTATCGATGACCTGGCGCGAATCATCGCGGTCAATGGGCGCCTCGCGATCATCGGCGTCTTTCTCGATAGCGATCCGCGCGCGCCGTCGGAGCCTGCGAAAAAGGGCGTCTACTCGATTCCGTGGGGTACGCTATTCAAGAAAGCCATCAACATCGGCATGGGGCGCGACAACGACAAGCGCTATAACGACCACCTACGCGACCTGATCGTTCGCGGGCGCATCAAACCTAGTAAAATCGTGTCGCACCGGCTGCCGCTGCGCGATGCGGCCGACGCGTTTACGAAGTTCGACGCGCGTGTCGACGGTTACCTAAAGATCGTTCTCGACCCGAGTACTTAGCACGCGCCCAAGAAAGGCCGAATCGTATGCCAAAAGCCGTTCAGCTCTCCGCGTACGGCGGAGTCGACCAGCTCAGGATCGTCGACGTTGCCAAGCCCGAACCGGACTCGGGCGAGGTCGTAGTGCGCGTCGTCGCCGCAGGTACCAACCCGGGCGAGATTTCGATTCGGGAAGGGCTGCTCAGAGATGTGTTCCCAATGGACTTCCCGTTTGGGCAGGGCGCGGATTTCGCGGGGCGCGTCGATTCCGTTGGCGCGGGTGTTACGGGGTTCGCTCCGGGCGACGAGGTGCTCGGCTGGAGCGAGCGGCGCACCGCGCAGGCGCAGTACGTTACGAGCAGCCCGTCGCAACTAATTACGAAGCCGCCGTCGCTCGATTGGTTCCGCGCCGGAAGCCTGTTTGTCGTCGCGACCACCGCCGTCGGGGCCGTCCGCGCGGTGTCGTTGAAACCGGGCGACGTGGTGGCCGTCAGCGGCGCTGCGGGCGGCGTGGGGTCGCTCGCGGTCCAGCTCGCGCGGCGCGCCGGTGCGCGTGTCATCGGCATTGCCAGCGATGAGAACGCAGAGTTTCTGCGTTCCGTCGGCGTCGAGCCCGTCGCGTACGGAGATGGCCTCGCGGAGCGATTGCGGGACCTCGCCCCGAAAGGACTCGGCGCATTCATCGATCTCTTCGGCAGCGGTTACGTCGAGCTCGCCATCACGCTCGGCGTACCGCCCGAGCGCGTCAACACCATTATCGATTTCGCGACCGCGCAGAAGTACGGCGCCAAGACGGACGGATCGTCGGCGGCTGCGTCGCGCGAGACGCTGGCGTCCGTCGCGAACCTAGTGGCGTGGGGTGAGATCGTCATGCCGTTGACGGCAATCTATCCGTTTGCTTTGCTCCGCGACGCGTATGTCGAACTCGCACGTCGCCGGGCCCGTGGCAAGATCGTGCTCGCGTTCGACGCGACGATCGCCGAACCGCTCCGGCCGCCCGAAATGGCGTAGGAAGTTATTGCCAAACTCTGGCATTCTAGAGTCGATACGAGAGACGCAAGCGTTGATATTGCAAGAGCCTAAGAATCTTCCCTGTGCAATCGAGAGCGTATTACGCGAGAGGGGCGACGAGGGGTACCCGAGCCCGCGACCATCGCGAACGATTGCGTCAGAGTCGGATTTCCTCGATCGAATCCACGCGGTCCGGATAGAATGCCAGGTGCTCTTTGATTTCGGCGACCGCTTCGTACGGCGCCTCGTACGTCCATACTGCGTTCTTGCCGCGATCACCGCCAATCGAGATGGTGTAATAGGCGGCGTCGCCCTTGTATGGGCAATAGCTTTGGTCGTCGCTTCGTTGCAGCACCGACATGTCGACGTCCTCGCGCGGAACGTACTGAACGGGCGAATAGTCGCTCTCGCGCAGCGTCAAGGCACGCGTCGTGTCGGCAACCACGTGGCCGCCGACGGTGACCCGGACGCGCGCCGCGCTGCGCTCGATTATAATGGGGTGGTCGGAGTTCGGGATCTTAACGGTTTTCATGACGACCTGAGATGGCAACCGATGACAGATGAGTTCACGTGGTTCCTAAACCGCCCTGAGACGCTTGAAGTTGCGTGAGGCCCGGGCGCCGCAAGGGGTGTCCGAAATTAGGGTGACGCAGGTATTCAGAACGCGCATAATATATGCACAATCCACGCCATTTCGAGGAGGCAAATATGGGCACGAGCGACCTCAACGCTACAGTCGAGATAAAGAGCGGTTTGCAGAAGGACCCCGCGGCCTGGGCACAAGCGGCGACGCTTAGTTTAGACGAAAACGGCTTTCGAGATCCTGAGGGACTTGGGCGCGCGGGAGCCGAGCCCGGAATCATGGATATTTCGCGCGTCACCCAAATGCTGCTAAGCATGTTCGACCGCGACGACCTATGCGCGGTGCTCGATCACCTAGTGCGCCTGCGAGAAGCAATGAAGCCTTAGTCCCTAGCGCGCCATAACACGGCAGGGGCGAACTAGCACCGGTCGAAGCCGGAATTGTGCGAGTTCTCCTGTTACCGTGCGTGACGCTGATGCTCGGCGCCGCCAGCCAGACGGCAACTGCTCCGCCCGCGCCAACGCTCGATGCCGCGGCCATCTTGCAACGCAGCCAGAGCCGATGGCAAGGCCTCAGTTCCTATCAGGTCCCGGTTGCGATCGGCGGCAGGGTCAGAGTGGCGTTCGTCTCGGTGCCATTCAAGATGACCGGAACGCAATATTATCAGGCCCCAGACGAACAAGCGCTTCACCTCGATAATCCGCCGAGCTATGCCCGCGGACTGGGCAACACGCTCTCGACGATCGGGACGCCGCAAACTTGGTTGCGTGACTACGCGATCGCGCAGCCGGTCTCGCAACCACATGGCCACCACACCTCCTACGTCTTAACCGGCACGCCGAAGCGCGAGAGTCGCATCAAAACCATGACGATGTGGATCAGCGCGACCACCTACGGCATCGAGTCGATTATCTTCTCGTATACGAACGGAGCGGCGCTGACGGTAACGTTCCAGCGCCACCACGGTGTCACGCAGTATCATCTGCCACACAGCGCGACCATCGTCGCAAAGTTTCC
>JBEKRW010000175.1:0-5584 GCA_049517595.1 Candidatus Cybelea sp.
CGCGTGATCGGTCAAAACGAGGCGGTGGACGCGGTCGCGGAGGCGGTCTTGCGCTCGCGCTCGGGTCTCGCCGATCCCAACCGGCCGATCGGATCGTTCATCTTCCTCGGGCCGACGGGCGTCGGCAAGACCGAGCTTGCGCGGGCGCTCGCCGAATATCTCTTCGACGACGAACGCGCGCTGATTCGCATCGACATGTCGGAGTATCAGGAGCGTCACACGGTCGCGCGTCTGCTCGGGGCGCCCCCGGGGTATATCGGCTTCGAAGAAGGCGGCCAGCTCACCGAAGCGGTGCGCCGGCGACCCTATTCGGTGATTCTTTTCGACGAAATCGAAAAGGCGCACCCCGACGTCTTCAACGTCTTTCTGCAGATTCTCGACGATGGACGCCTCACCGACGGTCAAGGCCACACGGTCGATTTCAAGAACACGATCGTGATCATGACGTCGAACATCGGCAGCCATCGAATTCTCGATTACAAGGGTTCCGTCGACGGCGCCGACTTTGCGATCATGCGGGCGACCGTGCTCGACGAACTGCGGCAGCACTTCCGGCCGGAGTTCCTCAACCGCGTCGACGAGATCATCGTCTTCCACGCGCTCGATGAAGCCGAGCTGATGCACATCATCGATCTCCAGCTGCATCGTCTGCGCCAGCGGCTCGCGGAACGCCGGATCACGCTCGCGCTCGACGACGCCGCCAAGCGGCACATCGTCAAGGTCGGCTACGATCCGCATTACGGCGCGCGCCCGCTCAAGCGAACGATTCAGAAGGAGCTCGAGACGCCGCTGGGCCGCAAGATTCTGTCGGGCGAGATCCAGGACGGAAACACGGTCGACGTCGGTTTCGACGAGAATAAGGGCGAGCTAACCTTTGCAGTTGGGGAGCGGGTGCCGGCGACCGCGGTCTGAGTTTCGCCGGCAACAAGAGCTTACTTACTCGGCTTACGCATGGTACCTTTGTACCGGGAAACGAGCGATCTCCGAAGTTTGACGCCGCAAAATTTGATGCGCGTCACGCAAGATATGCGACGCAGCAAAGAGAACCCCAACGCCTCAAAGCCGGACGTTAGTCCGAGCGACGTTTCAGTATGATCTTAGATTGCAAACGATTTCGAGTTGAGCGCCACGTCTACGCAAGCGGCTAAATCGCCGTTTCCTACGGGGACGGTAACGCTGCTGTTTACCGACATCGAGGGGAGCACGCAGCACTGGGAAGAGCGGCATGCGGTGATGCCGGATGTGCTGCGCCGCCACGACGACGCAATCCGCGCCGCAATCGAAGCCCACAACGGCTACGTTTTTAAGACGGGTGGCGACTCGTTCTGCGCCGCGTTCTGGCGCGCGTCCGATGGCGTCGCCGCCGCGGTCGACGCGCAGCGAGCGCTCGAGGCTGACGATGCCGACGGCGTCCTAAGAGTACGGATGGCCCTTCACAGCGGCGCGACCGACGAGCGCGACGGCGATTATTTCGGACCGGCCGTCAACCGCGTTGCGCGTCTCTTGGCCGTCGTGCACGGCGGGCAAGTGGTCGTCTCGGGTGCGACGGCGCAGCTGTTGCGCGGAGCGCTGCCCGAAGCGGTGGATCTGCGCGACCTGGGCGAGCACCGGTTGAAGGACCTCGTCGAGCCCGAACACGTTTGGCAAGTGGTGGCCGCAGGGTTGCCGGATGTCTTTGCTCCGCTGACCTCGCTGGTTTCGATGCGGAACAACTTGCCGCGGCAGCTTACCCCACTGATCGGTCGCGAAGAAGTCGTGGCGGAGGTCGAAGCGCTGGTCAACGAGCACGCGCTCGTGTCGCTAGTCGGGACCGGCGGCGTCGGAAAGACGCGCGTCGCGCTTCAGGCCGGCGCGGATATGCTCGATGGTTCCGGCGACGGCGTTTGGTTTGTCGATCTCGGCCCGCTCAGCGACCCGACCCTTGTTGAAAATGCGGTAGGCTCGACGCTGGGAGTGCGCGAGCAGCCGCAGCGCCCCATGCTCGAAACCTTGCTGCACTACCTGCGGCGCAAGCATCTGTTGTTGATCTTGGATAACTGCGAGCACGTAATCGACGAAGTCGCGCGCATCGCCGATGCGATCCTGCGCAGTTGTCCCGAGGTGCGGATGGTGGCCACGAGTCGCGAGCTGTTGCGAATCCATGGCGAGCACGTCTACCGGGTTCCCTCGCTTTCGTTCCCGCCGGAGAATCGTCCGGTAACCGCGGATGAAGCGATACCGTATGGCGCAATCGCATTGTTCGTTCAGCGTGCCGCGGCCTCCGACGCAAACTTTCGCCTGACCGATGAGAACGCGCCAAGCGTGTCGGAAATCTGTCGCCGCCTCGATGGAATCGCGTTGGCGATCGAGTTGGCTGCGGCACGCGTAAAGGTGCTGTCGCCGCGCCGGCTGGCCGACAAGTTGGAAGAACGCTTTCGGATGCTGACCGGCGGGAGCCGTACGGCGCTCCCACGCCAGCAAACGATGCGCGCGTTGATCGACTGGAGCTACGACCTGCTCTCGGAGAAGGAGCAGCGACTTTTTAGGCGCCTGACGATCTTTGCGGGTGGCTGGACTTTGGAAACGGTGACGGCCGTCTGCTGCGACAACGAGCGAGACTTTCGCGATGCGATCGAATCGTGGGAAGTCTTCGATCTGTTGTCGTCGCTGGTCGACAAGTCGCTCGTGCAGGCGGAGCAGTTTGGAAGCGAGACGCGCTATCGCCTTTTGGAGTCGACGCGGGAGTACGCGCACGGCCAGCTCGTCGAGCAAGGCGAATACGAGGTTATCGCCCGTGCGCACGCGGTGGCGTTCTTGGAGCGGGCCCTGCACCTCGACCGGCTTCGCGAGGATACGCCGGACCGTATCTGGCTCGAGCTTGCGGAGTCGGAATTGGGTAACTGGCGCGTCGCTCTGAAATGGACGCTCGGTTGGCGGGGTGACGTGCACCTCGGGCAGCGCCTCGCGGGAGCGCTCGGTGCGGTCTGGCGCGCTTTCTCGGTGAGTGAAGGCTGGAGCTGGACGCGCATCGCCATCGACATGGTCGACGAGCGGACGTCGCCCACCGTTATCGCCGACCTCCAGCGCGTGGAAGCATTTCTCAACACCTCGCTCCTGCGATGGGAAGCCGCTCGCGAGTGCGCCGAAAGGGCTTTGCGCAGCTACCAAGAGATCGGCAACGAGAAAGAGATCGCGACCGCGCAGTACATGGCCGGACGCGCGCTCGTGGCACTCGACCGAATCCCCGAAGCCGAGTCGATGCTGCAAGCCGCGCTGGAAACGTTTCGGCGCCTCGGTGCCGGCCGGCTCACCGGCGTTACGCTTGGTACGCTCGCCATGGCATGCGAGCACGCCGGCGGCTATGCCTCGGCCCGCTCGATGTACGCCGAGGCACTGGCCACCTTCAACGCCGTCCACGACGAGCGCGATGCGGCGGTCGTCGCGACCCACCTGTCTTGGATCGAGTTCACCGAAGGCAGAATCGACGCGGCCGTTAGAATCTTGGGCGACGCGATTTCCACCTTTCGCCAGCTCAACGATATGCCCAACCTGGTCGACGGGCTTACGAGCATGGCAGAATACTTGATTGCCTTCGCGCGCTACGACTTGGGGCGCGAGCGTGCCCGCGAGGCGGTCGCGCTGGCGGCTCGGGAACAACTCGAGACCCACCAAGCAGTGGCGCTGCAGCATCTAGCCGCCGTCGTCGTCTTGCAGCCGCCGGACGAAGATGAAGGCTCATCGGGGCGGTTCGCCAGAGCCGCGCGGCTGATTGGGTATATCAATGCCTGCGTTGCCAGGCTCGACTTCCGCAGAAACCCCGGAGAGCAGCAGCTCTACGACAACGTCATGCGCGTTCTAAGCGACGCCCTTGGGAAGTCGGAGGTTAGCAGGCTTGCGGCGGAAGGCGTGACGTGGACTGAGGAGCGAGCCGTCGCCGAGGGCCTCGCAATTTGATTTGCTCAAAGCCCGGCATCTCGGCAAGAAATGGGCCAGCGGTCGTGAAATACCCAGCCCATGAACCAAGATAGTAAGAACATGCGCAAGCTGGAGAAAACCGACCTCGAGATCCGGGACGAGGCCGCGCCTTCGGACATCCGCGACGAAGAACTTGATCGCGTGAGCGGCGGCGGTAATAATTCGGTCTGGGGCACGGCGCAGCCCAGCGGCCCTTCCACCAGCCCTGGCCCGTAGGAAACCTTCCTTCCCTTCGACTGCGCTCAGGATGACAAAGGGGCAGTAACTCCGCTCCTTGGCGGCAGACGTATTGCCACGAGCGCGGCGACTAGCGACATCGCCGCCGCAGCGAACATCGCGTTCCGAAAGCCTTCTGGGTGTGCCGGCGCCGGCAACGCGCCACCACCCGCCGTTGCGACCACGACCCCGAGCACCGCGATTGCGAACAGGTTTCCAACGCGGGAGATTGCGTTATTGACTCCCGACGCGGCCCCGACGTCATCGGCGTCCGCGGCTCCCATCACGGTCGTAAGCAAGGGCGGAACCGTGATCGCGATGCCGATCCCGAGCACGACGGTGGCGGGCAAGACGGCGGCGCTATACGAAGCGCCGAAACCGAGCTTTGCGAAGAGCGCGATCCCAAGAGCGGTTATCGCCGCTCCCGCAACCAACGGCAATCGCTCGCCGAGGCGCGATGCAATCGTTCCCGAAATCGGGGAACCTGCTGCAATGAGCGCGATCGTCGGCAAGAGCGCGAGGCCGGTCGCCAAAGGCGTGTAGAGCATGATGTGCTGCAGCTCGAAGGGGACGAAGAACAGCTCTCCGCCGATCGCCGCATAGAAGAGGAACGCGTAGGCGTTCGCGATGCGGAACCTGCGCGACGCAAACAGGCGCAGCGGTACGACCGGAGCGGAGCTGCGATGCTCGACGATAACGAACGCGGCGAAAAACGCTAGCCCTGCGATGCCTAGCGGAAGCGAGAGCGCATTCGCCAGCCGGTGCTGCATCTGCATCAGCGCCCCGATGACGAGCGCGAGCGACACGGTGATCAGCGCGCTTCCGAGAAGGTCGGGTTTGCCGGCAACGCCTTCGGCGCGGCTCTCGGGTACTCGCGTGTATGCCAAAAACAAGACGACGACGGCGAGCGGGATGTTTATCCAGAAGACCAGGCGCCAAGTGAACTCTTGCGTGAGCCATCCCCCCAGTACCGGGCCCGCCGTCATCGTGATCGCGGATGCCGCCGCCCAGATGCCGATGGCCCGCCCGCGCTCGCGCGCACCGTAGCTCGCCGTGATAAGTGCGAGGCTCTCGGGAATCATCAGCGCGGCCCCGATGCCTTGCACGCATCGCGCGAGTATAAGGAAGCCCGGCTGCATCGCGCTCGCGCAGGCGATGGACGATAGCGCGAAGATCCAGATTCCCAAGATAAACAGACGGCGCCGGCCGTAGCGATCTCCCAGCGCGCCACCGATCAGAATCAACGCCGACAGAAACAGGAGGTATCCTTCGACGATCCACTGCGCTTGTGAGTCGCTCGCCGGGAGTTTGGCCTTAACGATCGGCAGAGCAACCGTGAGGGCGGTGATGTCGATGTAGCTCATGCTCGAGGCAAAGATGGCAGCTACAAGCACCGCGAAAGGCGAGCGAGCTT
>JBEKRW010000176.1:0-5514 GCA_049517595.1 Candidatus Cybelea sp.
GCGTAGACCGAGAGCGTGACGTTTTGAATGGAGCGGCCGAGCACTCCGGCGGCCGTTCGCACGTCCGCATCGCCGACGATAAGAAGCGTAGCGCAGAAAACGGCCGATGCCGTTTGGAGTCCGCACCCGAGACGGAGAAGGATACAGGAGGGACTATTATTTTAGATACTCTAAAGTTAAAGATCTCCCGCTTATAGAGATAATGGTTCGTCAGTCTGGACGCAGTCTTGCCGATTGAGATGGGCGCCTTTGAAAGGAACTCCGGTGGCACGCTCTTCAGCTTCGACGTCGCGACCGGGAGCGAGAGCGTCTTACACAGTTTCGGCAGCGGCGCGGATGGCGCATATCCTATCGCCGCACTGCTTGCGTATCACGGCTGGCTTTACGGAACTACGGTTGGAGGCGGTCCGGACTTTAGCACGTGCGTCACTTCGGGCGAAGAAGCCGTCGGCGCCGTTTTCGCATGGCGATTGAGCACCTTTGACTCGCGTGACATTGGACCAAAAAAAGCCCGATTCTATAAGCATTTTTTCTGCCGGCATGGCGATGGTTACCTGCGACAAAAGTTGCTCGGAGAACGTGCCTAAGAGTGCCCGCCTTCTCAATATTTTCTCACGGTGGTGTTACTCTGTAGTCAGCGGCAGAAATGCCGCGAGAAAGGTTGAATCATGAGCGACGAACAGAAACCCAACCAGGATAAGGAAGTCGACGAGATTAGTGGAGGCGTTGGCACCCATCCGTTCCCACCAATGCCGATTCGGCCAGCGCCGCCGACGCATCCCGGGCCTATGCCGGGACCCACGCCGCCTAAGTTCCCGATTCCCGACTAAAGCGGCAGATCACTTCGGGCTGATCCATGAAGGGGGCCGTCACGAAGAGGACCGCGCAAGGCGGGGCCCACGTGATCGAGCCCCTTATCTATTTGCCTTTTACCCTAGCCTGACATTTCAGAGTTTTTTCATCTCCAATGCTTACTTCTAACAGGGAATAAGGGAGGAACCATGTCCAGAGAAACGGTGTCAACCCGAGGAGCATTCGTTCGTAGCGCGATCCTGCTGCCGGCACTTGCCGGACTGCTCACTAAAGCCGTCCTGGCCGCCGACGACACCAAGGTCTCGCCGTCGTCGGTTCAATATCAGACGAAGCCCGATGGCGATAAGCAGTGCTCGAAGTGCAACTTCTTCATTCCCGGCCAAACGGCCGACGCGAACGGCACGTGTAAAATCGTCGATGGGGTCATCTCCCCGAGTGGCTACTGCATCGCCTACAACGCGAAGTAGGTCTCTTCGCCCCTACTCGGGGCGTTCAAAAAGCCAGCGCGAAACCGCGGCTTTGACCAAGTCACGCTCTACCCCGTGGATGCGCTCCAAAAGGTGCGCCTCTTCTTCTTGTGGAGCAACGGGCAGCGGCTTGCGCGCCAGCACCGGTCCTCGATCGGTTGCGGGGGTGACGCGATGGACCGTCGCGCCTGCCCATCGGCTACCGGCGGTCAGTGCGTCGTGGACGGCATGCGGACCCCGAAACGCCGGAATCCGCGTGCCGTCGGGGACTCCGACGTCATCGTGGCTGGGATCCAGCGGCAGAAACGCCGGATGGAGGTTGAGCATTTCGGGAAACGCAGCCACGAAGGCATCCGAGAGCAGGTGCATCCAGCCCAGCAGCAGCACGAGATCCGGCGACTCGCAACGCACGACTTCGAGCAGTCGCTCGTCGTACTGTGCGCGCGTCTCTTCGTTCCGGCGCCAGGTCACGGCGTGAACGGCAACGCCGGCCGCGCGGGCTCGTTCGATGGCGTACGCCCGCGCGTCGTTGCTTGCGAGCGCGACGATATCGATCGGGAGGCTTCCAATATTCGAGGCATCCGCGACCGCCTGAAAGTTGCTCCCGTTTCCCGAGGCCATTACGAGCGTGCGTGGCCGCGGCGCGAGCAGCGCCGCGCGATCGAACTCCTCTGCGACGACCGCGCCCACCGAGTCGGCATAGTATCGGATGAGCCCGTCGCCGCTCACCGCGGGAATCAAAGCGCGGGCGTAGCCGCGTTCGCGCAGCGCTTGCAGCGCGTGGCGCAACATGAAGACTCCGAGCCCCGTCCTACGCTCTTCTCTCAGGATGCCAAAGGGACCGAACAGCCCGACATCGCGCTCGCGTGCCAGTCCATTGAGCCAGCGAAACTTTAGTCCGCGCGCATCGAGCGTGGCAAAGCCGATCGGGGCGCCCTCGCGACGCGCGACGATATTCACGGCTGCTGCGGCCTCGGAGCTCCACGTGCCACTAAAGGTTTCGTCGATCCACGCCAGCGTACGATCGTCGGCGATTTCGGTCGCTACGCTGGATGAGTCCGAAGGCAACGCGGCGAGGTCGACGACGAGATTGCAGAGCGTCGCCACGTCAGGGATGAACGACGACGCGCGGTTCCTCGCCGATGCGCGATTCAATCCAACCAACGACCATCGCACCGGGAACCGCGGCGACCGCCGCCGCGGCATCGGTAACCGGCACGATGAGCGTGAAGCCCACGCCCATATTGAAGATGCGGTATCGTTCTTCGCCGAGGTCGCCGCGCCGGACGAGTTCTCGCAAAATCGGCGGCACGCTCCAACGTTGCTGCTCGAAGACCGCCTTCACGTTCTCGGGCAGCGTGCGAGGAAGATTCTCCAGCAGACCGCCGCCAGTGACGTGTGCCATCGCCTTGACGTGAGCGACGCGTTGGATCGCGCGTACTGCCTGATAGTACGACGGATGTTCGGCGAGCAGCGCGTCGGCATACGTCCCGCCGTCGAACGCAGCGTCCCATTCGTCGCGCGCGATGAGCGAGCGCGCAAGCGAATAACCATTAGTATGCAAGCCTACCGCGGGCAGCCCGATAATCGCGTCGCCCGGCTCGACACCGCCCAGCCGCTCGAGGGCTTCGATCTCCACCATGCCCACGATCGTTCCCGCGAGATCGAAATGCGCCGTCTGATAGAGTCCAGGCATCTCGGCGGTTTCGCCGCCGAGAAGCGCGCATTCGTGGAGGCGGCAAGCGTCCGCGCAACCGCGCACGATGTCGGCCACGACCGCGGGGTCGAGTTTCCCTACAGCGAGGTAATCCAGAAAGAAGAGTGGCGATGCGTTGCAGACGAGGATGTCGTTGACGCAGTGATTCACCAGATCCGCGCCCACCGTCGCATAACGCCCAAGCTCGGCCGCGATTACGACCTTCGTGCCGACGCCGTCCGTCGACGCCACGAGCGCGCGGCTGGGGTCGCCCGGCATGCGAAAAAGCCCTGCAAAGCCGCCTATGGCCTCGAGTTGGTCGGCGTGACGCCATTTGCCCAGCACCGCACCATAACGCGCGACGGCTTCATTTCCGGCACTAACGTCAACGCCGGCTCGTGCGTAGCTGTCGGTACCGGTTTTTTGCTCTGTACGAGGATTCTCCCAGCTTTCTGCCATAGGCTGGCAGTAGTTCACCATCGGAAAGGTCCACCATGCAAGTTCGTCTTACTCACGATGCGCCCAGCCACATGCACACCGGAGCGCTCGTCGTCCCCTTCTTCTCGGATACGGCGCTCGAATCTACAGCCAAAGAGATCGATGACAAACTCGGCGGCGTAATCGCCGACGCGCTGGCCGCCAAAGAAATCCAAGGGCGCCTTGGTGAAAACGTCCTCATTTATGTGAAGGGCGAGCCGTACCAGCGGGTCCTCGCGGTTTCGTTAGGCGAGTGCGCGCGCTTCGAGCCGAACTTTCTCGCACGCTACGCCGGCAGCGCCGTGCGCTACCTAGGTCGCCGCAATATCGAGCAGATCGCGATCGTGCTGCCGTTGCAGGCCAAAGGCCAGGAGGCCGCGTGCGCTTCATTTGTGAGCGAGGGCGCCATCACCGGCATCTTCGAAACGACGCTCTACCAGGAGAAGCCTGACCGTCGCAATGCTATGACTGAGGTTGCTATCGTCGCCGGCAGCCTCAACCAAGGCGAACTCGAGCGCGGGATAGCGCGCGGGACCGCACTGGGCAACGCGGTAAACCTGGCGCGCCGGCTCGCAATTACGCCGGCCAACTTGATGACTCCGACGCGGCTGGCCGAAGAGGCCACGAAAGTTGCCGAACAAAACGGACTCGAGATCGACGTTCTCGACGAAGCGCGCGCGAGCCGCGAGGGCATGGGTTCCTTTCTCTCGGTCGCGCGAGGCAGCGCGCAGCCGCCAAAGTTCATCGTCATGCGCTACAACGGCGATCCCTCGAGCAAAGAGCTGCTCGCGCTCGTCGGAAAGGGAATCACGTTCGATACCGGCGGCATTTCGATCAAGCCCGCCGAGCGGATGGAGGACATGAAATACGACATGTCCGGCGGCGCCGGCGTGATCGCTGCGATGTCCGCGATCGGAAAACTGAAACCTAAACTCAACGTCGTCGCTATCGTTCCGGCAACGGAGAACATGCCCGGAGGCAAAGCCACCAAACCAGGCGACATCGTTACCGCGATGAACGGCAAGACGATCGAAGTTATCAACACCGATGCCGAGGGTCGCCTGGTCCTGGCCGATGGGATCTGCTATGCAAATAAACTCGGCGCTACAAGAATCGTCGATGCCGCGACGCTTACCGGCGCTTGCGTGATCGCGCTGGGCCATGCGTCGTCGGCCGCCGTAACCAACGACGACGCGTTCGCCGCCCAGTTCTTAGCAGCGGCCAAGCCCACCGGCGAGCGCTACTGGCAAATGCCGTACTACGAGGATTACTCCAACGCAATGAAGAGCGACATTGCGGATTTGAAGAACACCGGCGGCCGCCCCGCCGGCACGCTGACCGCCGCCGCCTTCCTGCGCGAATTCACGGACAAGACACCGTGGGTGCATCTGGATATCGCGGGGACGGCCTACCTCGAAAACGAGTCGCCCTGGCAGGCGAAGGGGCCGACGGGAACACCGGTGCGCGCCCTTCTCTCGCTGGTCGAATCGCTCGCCGCCCTTCCCTTGAGCCAGCCGAAGGGTCAGGATGACAAGGCTGGGGAAGTCTCCGGCAACGGTGCGAGGTCGGCCGAGCTGAAGGTGTGATCCTTCGACGGGCTCAGGATGGCAACCGAAAAGGATAGCGCGCGGCCTTACGAGCCGGAGAAGAATCCGGCAATACGCCGCTTAACGGCAGGCGCGATCAAACGCCGAAAAGGGAAAGCGATTTTTCCGATTGCCACCGCGTACGACGCCCCATTCGGGCAGTTCGTCGAACGCGCCGGCATCGACGTTATCTTAGTCGGCGACAGCGTCGGTAACGTGGTCTTGGGTTTCGATGAAACGACGCCGGTCACGCTGGAAAGCATTCTTTATCACACTCAGGCCGTCGTGCGCGGAACGACGCGCGCGCACATCATGGCCGACATGCCGTTCGGTTCCTATCAAGTGTGCAACGAAGACGCGCTGCGTTCGGCAATTCGGCTTGTCAAAGAGGGCGGTGCGTGCTCCGTGAAGCTCGAGGGCGGACGCGATCAAACCGACCGCATCCGCGCGATCACCGGCGCCGGGATTCCGGTCG
>JBEKRW010000177.1:0-5508 GCA_049517595.1 Candidatus Cybelea sp.
ACGAGCACGTCGAAGGCCTCGGGTGTATCGGCCATCTTCGCCGCCCCGATGTCGACGATCCAGTGCTCGTGCTCGATGTCGGGATACTCCGTTGCGATCTCGTCAAAGGTCCGATGGAATAGGCCGTCGGTGAGCTTCATGATGTTGTCTTTGGTGAAGCACGTCACTTTCTTGCGCTTATTGGCGCGCGCGTACTCGAACGCATATCGTACGATGCGCTCGCTCCCGGGGCGGGAGATCAGCTTCAGGCACTGCGCTACCTGGTTGGTTTGACGATGCTCGATGCCGCCATACACGTCTTCCTCGTTCTCGCGCACGATCACGAGGTCCATCTTGGGATGTTTGGTCGCGACGTAGGGAAACAACGAAGCGCAGGGGCGAACGTTGGCGTACATCGCGAGCGTCTTGCGAACCGTGACGTTGAGGCTTTTAAAGCCTCCCCCTTGCGGCGTCGTAATCGGCGCCTTGAGAAAGACTTTCGTCCGGCGCAGCGATTCCCAGGAAGCGGGTTCGATGCCGTTGCTCAAGCCTTTCTTATAGACCGATTCGCCGATCTCGATGCGTTCGAGTTCGAGCTGCGCGCCGGCCCCATCGAGGATGCGCAGCGTTGCCGTCATGATCTCGGGCCCGATGCCGTCGCCGTAGGCTACGGTTATTGGGGTTTTCAAAGCGACACGCAACGGAACTTGGCGTACATGTACGGATAGTCGTCAAAGAACCAGTTCCGGAAAGAGCGGCGAATCAGTTCGCGAGGCGTCACCGGGCTGGCTCCCTTCATTACATAGTGCTTGCCGTCGAAGAAGTCGGCCGAATATTGCCGGTACGATGCCATCGGCTCGAAACCGGGCAGCGGCTCGAAAGGCGTCGAGGTCCATTCCCAACCGTTGCCGATCAAGTCGGCGACCCCCCAAGCGCTCGTGCCGGCGGGATGCGCGTCGACCGGCTCGGGATCGAAACGCCTAAAATCAAAGTTGCCATAGCGTGGCGCCGGGGTTTCGGAGCCCCATGGAAAGGCGCGTTCGTCGCCCTGCGGCGTCCCGAAGGCCGCGCGATGGAACTCGGCCTCCGTAGGCAATCGCGAGCCCGCCCAGCGCGCGTATGCCTGCGCCTGCTTGTGCGTCACGTAGACCGGCCACGATTGCGGCAAGGGGATAGCCTCGAATTGCAGCCGGAGAAACCACGCGCCGTCGCCTTCCTTCCAAAAGTGCGGCACTGGCCCGCCATCGGCGACAAACCCCAGCCAATCGCTATTGGTAACGGGATACGTTGCAATCTCGAATGACGGCACGTCGAGTTGCGTGCTGTCGAACTCGTTGTCCCAGCCGAATGGAATCTCGCCGGGTTGCGCGCCGAGCGTCGCGATGCCGCGCTCGACCACCCGCGGATGGTTCGAGGGCGGTGCGTGGTCCTCGTGAGGCTGCGCGACGAATTCCTTACGGTCTGCATCGAGCTGATGCGCGATGTAAAGCAGCGTTTCGTCGTGCATCGCCTCGTGTTCGAGGATCGTGTAAGCTGCCTGAGCCCGCACCAACCGTGGAACGGTTGAATCTTCGATCGGGCCGGACTGCAACGCGCGCAGAACGCGTTCGTCGCACTCCGCGGCAAAAGCCGCAACCGCCCGCCGGTGGGGCCAGTCGCTGCGCTCGTGACGGCGCGCGTCGTCGAGCGTCGCGGGATCGATCCCGCGTTCGAAGATGTGCTCGAGCAGCGGGTCGAGCGGGTCCTCTTGCAGCGCGCGCTCGTTAAGAGTCAGATAGCTAAACGCCGGAATGTGGCCTTCGTAAAATGCAAACGGATGGCGCAGCGGAATCGGGCGATCGTAAAACGCGTCGTCGTGAATCAGCGCGAAGAGCGCGGCCGAGCGCTCCCGGTTCTTACGGTACCAGTCGAGCAGCTTCGACCGGTCCACCGAGCCCGTCGGGGTGCCGGTGCTGGCGATCATAAGGTTCCGCGCTTCTCTTGTTCGCGCTCGATCGAAACGAAGAGCGCCTTGAAGTTGCCTTTCCCAAACGATAGGCTGCCCTTGCGCTGAATGATCTCAAAAAAGAGGGTCGGCCGGTCCTGGAGCGGCTTGGTGAAGATCTGGAGCATATAGCCCATGTCGTCGCGATCGACGAGGATGCGCAGCTCGCGGAGGGTCTCCATCGCCTCGTCGATCTTCCCAACGCGTTCCTCGAGCATGTCGTAGTACGAGTCGGGAGTATCGAGAAACTCCACGCCGTTGTGTTTGAGGGCCCGAATCGTGGCGGCAATGTCGTCGGTGCGAATGGCCATGTGCTGCACGCCGGCCCCGTGGTAAAAATCCAGATACTCCTCGATCTGCGATTTCTTCTTGCCCTGCGCCGGCTCGTTGATAGGAAACTTAACTTGGTGGCGCGGATCGGTCATCACCTTCGAGCGAAGGGCCGTGTATTCGGTCGAGATATCCTTGTCGTCGAACGAGACGAGCTGTGAGAAGCCGAAGACGCGGCCGTAGAAATCGCCCCATGCGTCCATCTCGCCCCAGCCGACGTTGCCGACGCAATGATCGATGAACGAGAGGCCCGGCTTCTTCGCCGTCGGGATGCTCTTGCGCGCCTCGACAAAGCCCGGAGCGAAGATACCTGAATAGCCGTCGCGCTGGATAAACGAGTGGACGGTATCGCCATACGTGGCGATCGTCGCTCGTATCAGGCGCCCGTTCTCATCTTCAAAGGAAGTGGGAGGCTGCAGCACGCGAGCGCCGCCGCGCACGGCCATCTCGAAGGCGGCGCCGGCATCCTCGACGAGGATCGCGATGTCCTTGACGCCGTCGCCGTGCAACGCGACGTGGCGCGCCACCTCATCGTCTGGCAGCAAACTTGCGGTCAGCACGAATCGGAGCTTGTTCTGCGCCAAGAGATAGCTGACACGATCGCGCACGCCTGTCTCCGGCCCGGCATAGGCGATTTGGTCGAATCCAAAGGCAGACATGTAATAGTGGGCCGCCTGCTTGGCGTTGCCGACGTAAAACTCGACATAATCCCAGTCGATTTGCGCGAGCGGATTGCTGCGCGCCTCGGTCGCGGTGCTCATATCCGAGCGACTTGGCGAAGGCGCGTCAGCGGCCCTGTCGCGAACACAGGCCCCCATGGAGACAAAGGTCGCTGGCCCGGCCTCCGTTCGCAGCGCTTTTACGGAGCTAATCGACTACGCGGGCCTTTTCCCGCCGGCGAAGCTTTCGCTCGCGCAAGCGACTGCAGAATACAGCGAGGCGCAGCGCGGCGCGCATGCGTGGATGCTCGGACGCTTCATCATCCCGGTTACCACCTTGACCTCCTCGCCGCAGACCGGCGACGGCCCATTTTCAGTCATTCTCGATCGCGGCTCTGACGCGGCCACGTGGGTCGAAACCATCGGATCGGGCATCGCGTCGGTTGCAGCTTTACGAGACCGGGGCGTTCGGGTTGAAGCGCTCGAGATTCCCTTACCGCCGGCCTTCTCGCAGGACCGCTCGCCGGACGAGCCTCTGCAGCGTCTGCGCCGGCTCCTGGAGAGCGCGAAGCTATCCGATCTCCCGGTCTTCGTTGAGTTCGCTCGCGGCGAGGCGTGGAAGGCGGTTGTCGAGCGCGCGATGACCGCCGCCATGGATGCCGGTTGCGGTGCAAAAATACGGTGTGGCGGACTGACGGCGGAGGCCTTTCCGAGCGTGGATGAAGTTGCCGGCTTCATTGCCGCGGCGGTCGCGGCGAACGTCCCATTCAAAGCGACGGCAGGCCTGCATCATCCGATCCGTCATTACAACCCGCAGAGCGGCTTCACGATGCACGGCTTCTTGAATATTTTGGCCGCCGCCGCCCTTGCGCCGCGCGCCGGCTTCGAAACGCTGCGGCGAGTCGTGGCAGAAGAAGAACCAAGCGCATTTCAGTTCGAAGCGGAAGGGCTGCGCTGGAGAGACGAGCGCATCGGTGCCGAGGCGCTGAAAGCTTGCCGGCATTGCGCGCTTGTCGCTTACGGCAGCTGCAGCTTCAACGAGCCGGTCGAGGACCTGACCGCGCTTGGGATTCTTGCGGCGCCGTGAGCGGGATCGACACGACGGACGCGCGGCTGGAGTCGTGGATTTCCGTAGCGCCCGATAGCGACTTCCCGATCCAAAATCTGCCCTACGGCGCCTTCGAGCAGAGCGGAGTTCCGCACATCGGTGTTGCTATCGGCTCGCAGATCCTCGACCTCTTCGAATCGGCTGAAGCGGGGTTCTTTGACGACGTTTGCGAGCGCGAGTTGTTGCAGGCGCCGGTGCTCAATCCGCTGTTGGCAGCGGGGCGAAGCACCTGGCTGCCGCTGCGAGAGCGAATTTCCGACCTGCTTCGCGCGGGCGGCGACGAGCGCTTGCGCGACACCGGCGCAGAGCGTTTCCTCTGCCGGCAAGATGCCGTCGCGATGCGCGTGCCGATCGAGATCGGTGATTACGTCGACTTCTATTCGTCGATCGAACACGCGACGAATCTAGGGAAACTCTTTCGTCCGAACGCCGAGGCGCTGCTTCCGAACTGGCGGTGGCTGCCGGTAGGATACCACGGGCGGTCGAGCACGATCCTCGTTGACGGAACGCCGATTCGCCGCCCGTCCGGCCAGCGCAAGGCGCCGGCCGATGCGGTGCCCAGCTTCGGCGCGAGTCGCCGTCTCGACATCGAACTCGAAGTTGGATTCGTCACCGGCCCCGGCAACCGTTTGGGTGAGCCGATCGCGATCCGCGATGCCGGCGAGCATATCTTTGGGCTGTTGTTGGTTAACGATTGGAGCGCGCGCGATATTCAAGCTTGGGAGTACGTGCCACTCGGGCCGTTCTTAGGCAAGTCTTTCGCGACGACGATCTCACCCTGGATCGTGACGCTCGAAGCGTTGGAGCCGTTCCGAGTGCAAGGCCCGATGCAAGAGCCGCAGCCGCTCGACTATCTGCGCGGGGGCGAGCGCAGCGCGTACGACATCTCCCTCGCGGTAGATTTACGAACGCAAGCGATGCGCGAGCGCGGCATCATCGCGCAGACGCTCTCGGAGACGAACTTTCGCGAGTTGTATTGGAGCATGGCGCAGCAGCTCGCCCACGCGACGGTCAACGGCGCGGTCACCCGGCCCGGCGACCTTTTTGCCTCGGGAACCATCAGCGGCGCCGGGCCGAAGAGTCAGGGCAGTTTGATCGAGCTGTCCTGGAACGGAGAGCGGCCGATTGCGCTTTCGGATGGCGAGAGGCGTGCGTTCTTGGAGGATGGCGACGAAATCACACTGCGCGGCTGGTGCACCAAGCCAGGCGCGCGCCGGATCGGCTTTGGCTGCGCGCGGGGACGAATCGAGCCGGCTTACGCGCTCGCCGGCGCCTCGATCCACGAGCGGAAGTAGCTCGGGTCTTCGCAGGCAACGGCCGCTTCTGCGAGCAGCAGCGGCTTGAATGTGTCGACCATCACGGCGATCTCGTCGGTAGATGTCTTCCCGAGGCTCGCCTCAACGGCCCCAGGCTGCGGGCCGTGCGGCGCGCCGGCTGCGTGTAGCGTG
>JBEKRW010000178.1:0-5451 GCA_049517595.1 Candidatus Cybelea sp.
ATACGTGCGCCCGGGATCGTAGCCGAGCGGATAGACGAGCCAGCCCTGGACCGAAAAACCATCGCTCGTCCAGCGAAGCGAGACGGCCTTGCCGTAGAAGCGAACCGCGCGCGCGTTGCGATGCGAAACCTGGCGCAGCGATGCCGGCGGACCCGCCAAGACTTCGGGTGGATCGTCGAAGGACGACCGGACGAGCGCGATCATCGCGCCGCCCCGAATGCTCGACCAGCTCCAGATGGACTCGTCCGCTCCGATTAGCGTCGTCACCTGAGCGTTTGAGATGTCGAGCCGCAGCAAGTGCATCGCGCCGGGCACGTGCGCGACCAGATCGAGGCTCGATGGGTCGTTCCAGCGCAAGGATTGCACCGAGAACGCAGCACCCGGCGTTGCGTTGCGCGCTTCACCCGTCCCCGCATCGACCAGGTAGAGATCGCCGCCGGTCGATCCGAAGTCGCTCATGATGCCGCCAATCACGGCGATGCGGCTTCCATCGGGCGACCACTGCGGGTCGTTCAGCTGAAAGGCCGGCGCGAAAAGGTCGCGCATCGTACCGCTTGCGATGTCAACCCGCGCCAGCCGCGCGATCCACCAGTTGTTGTCGCCGTTTCCTCTCGAGTAGGTCACGGCAATCGCACTGCCGTCGGGCGACCAGCCGTATTCGTAGACGTACGAGTCGGCAGGCGTCAAACCGCGCAACGCGCCGGTCGCGACGTCGACGGTAACGAGCCGCTGTTCGTCGACGATCGAACCGATGACGCCAACGTCGCGCGCACCTGGGGCGAGCGCACCGGCCTTGCGGTGAGCCGCGGCAATATAGAGAAAGGCCACGCTTCGGCCGTCAGGCGACCACGTTAGCCGCGCGACGTTGCCGTTGAGGCGGCCGATCTGCCGAACGTGTCGTCCGTTCGTGCCGGCGACGAAAAGCTGAAGCTGCCCGCTCGATCGCGCGTCGGATAGAAACGCGATCGCGCGGCCGTCTGGCGACCAAGCGGGGCTCTCCTCATCGTAAAATGCGCCCGGCGGTCCGGCGGTAATTCGTACCGGTGCTCCACCGGTAAGCCGCTGTAAATAGAGTGCGCTGGAGCGGGGCGAATCGAGGAGGTGAGGCGCGCTATGGAAGCTCTCTTGCCAAACCACGGCGTCTCCGGCCGGAGAAAGGGCGACGCCGCCGAGATCGTGGACGCCATAGAGGGCCGTAAGAACCTCACGCATCGTCGGCGCTGCGCAAGCCGTACCGGGTACGAGCAGCAGGGCCGCAGCGAAAGCCCAGGCGGCAAGGAACAGACGATGCAAAGTTAACCTCCGGACATCGCGCCGACGACCAGAAACGGTTCCATCCCGTCGGCGACCGCCTGCGGGAGGAGCGCATCGGACGGCTGGTGCGAGAGATCCGTCTCGCAGGCAAAGAATCGCACGTACGGCCGCCGGCGCTGCGTAACGTGATCGCGAATCGTTCCGCGCAGCATCGGGTAGCGCGATTCGACGGCATCGAGCACCGCGCGCTGCGTAATCTCACCGCTTATTTCAAAACTCACTTCGCCGTCGACGCGCGCGAGCGCGCGCAGATGCGCCGGAAGGATGACGCGGATCATGGCAGCGTTTGGGCTTCGACGGAGAGGACCGCGGGAAAGTCGCGAGCGATGGCCGTCCAATGGTCGCCCGAGTCGGAAGACGCGTAGACTTGCCCGCCGGTCGTCCCAAAATAGATGCCGCACGAGTCGAGTTTATCGACGGCCATCGCGTCGCGTAGCACGTTGACGTAGCAGTGCTCCTGGGGAAGCCCGTTCGTCAATGCCTCCCACTCGTTGCCGCCCGTGCGGCTGCGATAGACGCGCAGCCGGGCGTCGGGCGGGAAGTGTTGGGAGTCGCTGGTAATCGGAACGACGTAGATCGTCTGAGGTTCGTGCGCGTGAACGTCGATCGGAAACCCGAAGTCGGTCGGGAGATTTCCGCTGACCTCGCTCCAGTTTTCGCCGCCGTCGTCGCTGCGCATAACGTCCCAGTGCTTTTGCATGTAAAGCGTATCGGGATGCTTGGGATGCATCGCAATCCGATGCACGCAATGTCCGACTTCCGCATCCTCGTCGGGAATGCCGCTTGACCGCAGTCCACGATTGATGGGACGCCAGCTCGCGCCAGCGTCGTCGCTGCGAAAGACGCCGGCAGCCGAGATTGCGCCGTAGATGCGAGCGGGGTCGCGGGGGTCGAGGAGAATTGTATGCAGGCACATACCTCCGGCCCCGGGTTGCCACGACGGGCCGGAAGGGTGCTTGCGCAACGCCGAAAGCTCTTCCCAGTTCTTTCCGCCGTCGCTCGAGCGAAAGAGCGCCGCGTCTTCGACGCCAGCGTACACCAGATCGGGATCGTGCAGCGACGGTTCGAGATGCCAGACGCGCGCGAACTCCCATGGATGCGGCGTGCCGTCGTACCACGTGTGCGTTCCGGGTTGTCCATCGTAGACGAACTGGTTTCCAACCGGCTCCCACGTCGCGCCGCCGTCGTCCGAACGCTGAATGAGCTGCCCAAACCAACTCGTCGACTGCGAGGCATAGATCCGGTTCGGATCGGCTGGCGAGCCTTTCATATGGTAGATCTCCCAACCGCCGAAATGCGGGCCTTCGATCTTCCACTCCGCCCGTTTACCGTCGGAAGTAAGCACGAACGCACCCTTGCGCGTGCCTACGAGTAGCCGCACGGAACTCATGAAAGCGGCGACGGGTGGCGCGGCTCGTAGAGCCCCATTCGCTCTCCTCCCGGAAGGACCAACGTCGTTACAAGCCCCCAACCGCGATCGGCAACGGGGCCGTCGGTCTGAATGCCTCGCGCGCCGAGTTCTCCCACCGTTGCGTTGACGTCGTCGCACATCAGGTAGACCTCGTGCTCCGGTGCGCCGTCGGTCGCGTGCACGCCAATCTCCGCCGGCGGCGCCATAAAGATCGGCCAGCCTTCGCCTGCATCGACGGACGGCAGCTCCAACACGTCGCCGAGAAACCTCTGTACTTCTTCTGCATGGCGGCTAAAGAGAATCACGTGCATGCCTGTGATCATCGTTTGGCTTCTCCTCTTTCTTTCGGCTTCTCCGGCCGCTGAATTGCAAAGCGCTTTTGGCGGCTCCGAAGGCCGCGCACGAGCGACACGGCGCTAGGCGCGACACGATACGCCTCCGCGAGCGCCCGAATGCAGGCGCTGTTGGCCGCACCTTCGATGGCGCGTTCACGCACGCGCAAAACGAGCGCGCCGTGCTCGCTCGAAAGTCCCGGTTTGCGCGATCCAGGCTTGACGACCACGTCGATTAGCTCGTCCACCGTCATAAAACTTCTTTTGAAGGTGCGCAGTATCGCACCTGCGGCCATCGAAATCACCGGGATGACGATTCGGCGGACCGGCACGTTTGCTATGGTTCTGGCTTGCGCAACCGCCGCTTGCTCTGGGGGCACCGGCTCTCCGGTCACGAGCGCGCCTCCAGCAATCAGCCACGCCGGCACAAGCCCGATACGGCACGTTGTCTTCGTCATACAAGAGAACCGCTCGTTCAACAATTTGTTCATGGGCTATCCCGGCGCAGCCACGCAACAATATGGCTACGATGAATACGGCCATAAGATCGGCCTGCAGCCGGTCGGGCTGGTAACGGATTGGGATTTGGCACACAATTCGACCGGCTTCTTTGCGGCTTGCGACGGCCAAGGGAAACTACCCGGAACATCTTGCAAGATGGATGGCTGGAACAACGAGCTTGCATCGAGCGGGCATCCCCCCAACCCCGCATACGCATACGTGCCAAGAAGCGAGATTCGGCCGTATTGGACGATTGCGCGCGAGTACGCGCTCGCCGATCACGCGTTCGCGTCGAACCTCGACGGCAGCTTTGTTGCCCACCAGTACGCCGTCGCAGCGTTTGCCAGCCGGGCTCTGAACTATCCGGTCTCGACCTGGGGATGCGAAGGCGGCCGGCAGGATACAGTTGCGACCTTGACCGCGCAGCGGCTTGGCGGCCCCAACATTCCGGCATGCTTTACAAACCCCACGATCGCCGGCGAAGCGGACGCAGCCGGAATAACTTGGCGCTTCTACGCGGGGTCGATCCGCGGCGACGGCGGCTTCTGGTCTTCTTACCAGGCCGACAGTAAAATCTTCAACGGCCCGGATTGGAAGGCCGACGTCATCAGCCCGCAGTCTGCGTTCTTGACCGACGTCGCCAAAGGGAAGCTCGCGAACGTCACGTGGATTGCGCCGACCTTTGAGGCATCCGACCACGCGGTGTTGGACACAGGTGAGGGTCCTGCGTGGGTTGCGAGCGTCGTCAACGCGGTCGGGACGAGTTCGCTGTGGAAATCGACGGCAATCTTCGTTATATGGGACGATTGGGGTGGATGGTTCGATCCCGTGCCGCCCGTGTACGAAGACTACGACGGCTTGGGATTTCGCGTGCCGCTACTCATCGTCTCGCCGTATGCCAAGCAAGGCTACGTCACGCACGTCCAATACGAAACCTCGAGCGTTCTGCGCTTTATCGAAGACAACTTCGGCTTGCCGCCACTCGCGAAGAGTGACGCGCGCGCCAACGATCCCGCGACCGATGCCTTCGACTACGCACGGAAACCTCGGGCGTTTAAGAGGATCCCGGGCGGTAAGCCGGCGGCATACTGGATTCAGTTAGAACGCAGGTCCTCAACGCGCGGCACGCCGACGAACATGCTCGGTGACGACTAAAAGAGACCCGGCAGATGCCGGGCCTCTTCTAGACGAACTTACCGATTAGCTGCGGGTTCCTACTGAGTAGCGATCCCGATGGAGCCGGTGATGCACTCGGTGCTGTTGAGGCAACCCTCGACGTACTGGTAGTACGTCACCACGCCGTGGCTATTCTTGACTTTCTTCTTCGCGGTGATCGTGTCTTCACTCGGGTTGCCGGGGTTCGGGTAGAACGACCCGACGATCTTCTTGTAGAGCTTGTTCTTTTTTACCGAATAGATGCCCTCATACCACGTCAGCGAAGGGAAGTACCCTGACGAGCAACCACTTCCCGATTCGTTGTAGCAAATTTCGAGAGCGGCCGGGGAGCCCTTTGCCACGGTGACGCACGTAAGGTAGAGCGAATAATCGCAATACGCCGTGTTCTTCCGGCCGCCGATGACCGTCAGGTGAGGGTGACCAGAATGGGCCATTGGGGCTACCGCCTGCGAGCTGCTGGGCAGTGCTTGCGAGCCACCGCTGCTGTTGGAACATGCAGAAAGCAGCAAGCTCGCCGCAATTGCGCTACTCGCGCAAATGTTGATAAAACGCACTTTTAAACTCCTTAAATAGCGACGTAAAGTTGTTGCATGCTGTTTAGCGAAGGAGCTTTCCTGCAGACTAGAAGATCATTCACCAGCTTGCTTTGCTTAAAATCTTGATAACGAGAGTTGGGTTGAGCCCTGCGTTACGCCGTCGCAAAAAAAGCGGGCAATT
>JBEKRW010000179.1:0-5448 GCA_049517595.1 Candidatus Cybelea sp.
GCGCTCGCCCGCGATTTTAAACAGGACGGACATCCGTTCGTAGCGCCGCGCATGTTCTTCATGCGCGCGTTTCTGCGCATAGCCGGTAAAGAGTCCCGCGCCGGCGAGCATCAGTGTGAGCAGCATCAGCAAGAGCGACTGATAGGCCGTCGAGCGCGCGGCCAGCGTTACCGCCAATGCAATCGCAATAATCGCCGTCGCGACGAGGCACAGGCGAGCGGCAAACTTGATCCGAGTCGCCATCTCGCGTTCCTTGCGACATGCACGCGAGAAGTACGCGCCTTCATCCTTGATCCATCGGGCGAGAATCGCGTCCAGCAGCGCGTGAGCTTGCGTCGTCGTTACGCTCGGATCCGGTTCGGTTTGCCTGCGAAATCGCGCCGCTCGCATGGCATCCCGAATCCATTCGAGTTCGCCTTCCTGCCGAGGAAGATAGTGGTCGTACACCGATTCGTGGATGCCGGCCAGCCGCCAATAGAACGCAACGCGCAAGCCTTCCGCCAGCGCGCGATAGTCCTGAAACCTATCCTGAAGCCGGCTGCGCTCGACCAGCGCGTTGGTGACCAGGGCGATCGCAACCAAAACGAGGAAGCAAAAATACAGGATGACCGATCCTGGAAATAGGTTTGCAAAGAGACTGAAAAACGCTGCAGCCACGCCGATCGTGCAAAAGATCGAGATCATCGCGGCATGGGTTGCGTCTCGGCACCGCAGGGCGAGCGCATCTGCTTGCCCGAACAGCGCGCGCGTATACTCTAAGAATGGGCCGCCGGCGCCGAACGAACCGGCTTCGCTAGAAGGAAGTAAGGCCTCCGCACTACGGCTTGCCTGGCGGTCGATCGGCGAGGTCACGGCGTCGCGATTGAAGCGCTCCAAGCTGCGCAAATTCTCTTCGAACGCCGCGCGCGCCGAGTTCGCCGCCCCATTCGCAGGGTTGTCACCCGGGTAGAGCCACGAGGCAGCGACTGTCGAACCGACGCGCGTCGCGGACTGGCGCGCGGTGCGCACGTGGTAGACGGCTCCGGTTTCGTTGGTTCGAAGCTCCTTCGGTCCGCTCAAGTACTTGCTGGGAACGCCTTGCAGCGCAAACCTGACGATCTGCGACGTGCCTCCCGGCATTTCGTCGGCACTACCGTCCCAAAGTGCGATCAGCAGTTCACTGTGACTGACGATAAATGCGCCCGCCGTCGCGTAGCTGTGATCTCGAGCACTTCCGGGTACACCGGTTTCGGCGTCCACGGTGTCGCCGTCCGTCGGAACCACGCTCGTGTCGTAACTTCTGCTTAAAAGCTCCCGGAAATCTTCCAGCGACTGCGCCGACTTGAAATCCAACTCGTATAAGTCGGCTTGCATCGGCAATACGGCATGCAGCTCGACTCCGCAATCGAGCGCCGCACGCGCGACAAGCCGATCGGCCCCCTCGGCCAAGGAGGAAAGCAGCACGATCGGGGTATGCGGATAGGAGCGGCGCAGCGTTGCAAAGAGCGAGCTAACCTGATGGACGATGCTCGCACTCTCCTCGTCTGCCAGATCCCGATGACCCGTGACGCCAACGACCAGGGGAAGCAATCCCATTTGCGCGGGCCGCGGCTGCTTCATTGCGATATCATACTACGAAAAGCGCGCTGCCAGGAGAGTGCGCCGGACAGGTGCAAGCCATTGGCATGCCGCGGTTTGTTTTCAGCACCGCGCTCCTAGCCGGCATTTATGTTGCGGTCCTAGCCGTCGCTGCGTTGTGGATGCCGCACGAATGGGATTGGCAAGTTCTGCGATGGCTGGGCTCCCGTGTGCCCCCTACCTTCTCCTCGGAGGTGGGCATCGTCGACATCGACACCGATCCTGCAAACGTGCCCGCTTTTCGCCGCCGAATCGCGGCATTTCTCGATGGCCTAACGCGGAGCAATCAACGCCCAAGCGCCGTGATTCTCGATATCGAGTTCGATCCGTGCCAGTCGAGCCCGTGCGGCGCGCCGATGACATCGGCTCGAGAGGCTCTCGTCGCCAGCATCCGCCGCGCGGCCTCGCGCTTTCCGATCTACGCAACTGAGGAAGCAAAAGTCGACCGCGACGACCAGGTCGTTGGGCCGCTCGATCCACGCGATCCGGAAATATACGGCGCGATCAGCGCCGCCGCGCAAACACGTTTTACGAGCGTTCCCGATGCCGAAGGTTTGTTCTACCGCATCTGCTATGCGAACGTTCCGTTCGACGATGCATCCGGTGCAGTGGAAGGCTATGCAAACGTTTGGGCCATGACGGCTCGCGTCTTGATGGCGCCGCGGCTCTTTGCGGCCTCGCCTCCGTGCGATCCGACGCACGTTCCCGTTCGACTCGGCCCGCGGATCGGCGCGAGCTATCCGTCCGTCTTCCGATTCACTAATCCAAGAGCGTTTTCGAGCTATTCACAGTTCGACGACAAGATGTACGTGATCGTAGGTACGCTTAGGTACGATCGCGTGCCGTTTACGGACCGCAGCGGTCCGGAAATCCTGGGATGGGCTCTGAGCAACGCGCTGGACGACGGTTCCTTGGTCGGCAAGGAGCCCTATTACGACGTGCAACCGCAGAACGGGATGCTCTTGCTGTTGATTCCCGCCTTTTCCGGACTGGCGGTGCTCGCGTACGCCGGCATCTTTCTCACGCTCAACCGAATGCGGCTGGGCAAACTACGCAGCCTCTCCCCCTGGATCTCGTCCGCGCTGGCAGCGGTCGCCGGTCTGGGGATTTTTGCCGCCTTCGAATCGTGGCTTTTCCTGTCTCATCATCTTCAACCGCAGGTGTCGCTGGTCGCAGTCGGCGTCGTGGTAGCGTCGGGGCTGAGTGGAGTTCGAGGTTCGCAGATCTTCTTCGAACAGCAGCACGCGATCGACGCCTTGCCGGCAGAACGGCACGACTACGACGTCTTCATCAGCTACGCGCATCAAGAGCGGGACTGGGTCGTCGAACACGTCGTTCGCGCATTTCGCGACGCCAGGCTTCCAGACGAGAAGAAGCTTTCGATCTTCTTCGATACGTCGTCGATTCGGCCGGGCACGGCTTGGGAGTCAAAGCTGGCCTTAGCCATCGATGGAAGCCGCTTCATCGTACCGGTCTACTCCGAGGCGTACTTCAAACAACCGTATTGCCGCTTCGAAATCATGCGGGCGCATCGGAAGTGGATTCTGGCCGGCGAGGACTCCCGCTGCGTCCTTCCGATCATGCGCGGGCATCCGGTGATTCCCGCTGCCATCGACGACATTCAAGCGCTCAGCATCGACGACGAATCGGACCTGGTCGCGCAGCACGTCGCTGAGATCATCGGCCGCCTGTCGAGTCGCGCGTGAACGCACGCACCGGCGCTGCCGTCTTCGGAGCCGTCTGGGTGCTCTGGGCGCTCCCCCTGCAAGCGGCGGCCGCGCGCACGCCACGGGTGCACGTCGTCCAGCGGCTCCTGCTCGACAAAAAGCCGGTGCAATCGGCAACCGGTGTGACGCTAACGCTCGGCGCCGAAGTGCGCCATATTTTGCAGGTCGGCGAGATCATCGCTGACGGCACCCGCATCGACGTTCCGCCGCATCTCGTAGTGACGATCGTGAGCAGCGGTAGCCGGAGTATCACGACGCTCGATCCGGGCGCCAGCGTCACCTTTGTGAGCACCGGCTCCGGAGAGCTTCTGTCGAGCAACAAAGGAACGTCACGCTTTAGCGTGGTGCCGCATACGCTCGACTTCTTTCGCGTGCAGTCAGGCGAGGCGCTCACCGCGTCGGTGCACGGAACCGAGTTTTCCGTCGACGTCGCAGGCCACAGCGTGACGTACGACTGCACGCGCGGCGAGGTGAACGTCACCAAGACCGGCTACCTGGTGATCGGGCAACGGCGTATGAAAACCTCGCTGATCGATGTGGTTTCGGCGGAGGCCAGGCCGCAAGCAACGTACCACTCCACGTTAGACTGGAATCTAGCGACGTTCGCCAATTTTGCGCAGGCGGAAACCTTCTATCAGCAACAGCTCGTGGCGGCGCAGCGCACCGGTGATACAAACGCCGTGAATGTCGCGCGCCTCAACCTAGGAAACGTCGAGCGCCTTCGCGAGCGCTATGCCGAAGCGCAGCACTGGTTCTCATTAGCCCGCGCGTATTATCGTGGCGCCGGCGACCGCGAACGCGAGGCGACGGCACTCGAGGGGATCGGCCTTACGCAGTACGACGAAGGTTTCTATGACGACGCGCTGGTTGAATACCGCCAAGCACTTCAACTTTTTGACGCCATCGGCGACGGCGACGGTCGGGCGGACGTCGTGCACAACATCGGCCTCGTCGAGTTTCATCAGTCGCACTACTCCGAAGCGATGGCCTCGCAAGAAGATGCGCTCGCGCACTATAGGATGGTCGGCAACGTGGACGGGGAGGCTTGGGCACTGCTCTACCTCGGCGAAGTCGAGGATGCGCAAGCGCGATACGGTCTGGCGCAAGGGACGCTTTCGCAAGCGCTGTCTACGTCCGTATCGGCTAGCGACCGTGACGCCCAGGCCGCAGCGCTTCAGCGCATCGGGGGTGTTGAGTTCGACAAAGATGACGATGCGGCCGCACTCGTATCGTATCGCCGCGCGATCTCAATCTATCGGGACTTGGGCGACCGGGAGCGGCAAGGGTACGCGACGATGGATGTCGGCATGGTTGAAGAGAGCGAAGGCCACTATGGCGCTGCCACGCACACACTGCATCAGAGCATCGATCTTCTTGGCGCGGTCATCGGGGCGGGCGGAGAGGCGAGCCCCGTCATGGAGCTTGGAACAATTGAAGAGGAGCAGGGAAAGTACGGCGACGCACTGCGAGATCTTAACTATGCGCTGGCCTATTTCAAGCGCGCCAAGCTTCGCGACGGCCAGGCCGGGGCTTCCGTCGAGATCGCCGTCGTCAAGGCCGACTTGGACGAGTACGCCGAGGCGCTGCGGCTGCTCTGGCCCTCGCTCGCTACGTTTAAATCATTAGGCCGCCTCGGGGGGCAGGCGCAGACGCTCAACGTCATCGGACTCGTCGAGACGGATCAGCACCGCTATGCCGAGGCGATAACCGCCTACCGCGCTGCGTACGATCTCTACATTCAACTCGGCGCGCGGTCAACTGCGGCCGATTTAATGCGCACGATAGAGAAGCTTCAATCGCTGATCGAAGCAACGCCGAGCCCGGCGCCCTAGAGGCTCGATTCGAATAGCGGCATACGAGCCTCCTGCGGGCTGGCAAGGTCTGCCGCAAGCACCGCCAGCCCGGCGTTTCCCTTATACAGGCTATAGGGGCGCCAGTCGAGCATGGCCCCTCCTTGCGAGTCAGCGGATCGAAGTGCGCTGCGCGCCGCAAAGTTCGCCGCACTGCGCGCGCGCTGCAACCAACGTGAGTCACGGCAATGGCGATAGAAGTTGAGCATCGCGTATGCCTGGCCACCCGACCCGCAGCACAAGGTCGAATTCGA
>JBEKRW010000180.1:0-5417 GCA_049517595.1 Candidatus Cybelea sp.
CCAGGAGCGCGACGACCAGCACCATACCGCCGATGATAAGACCGAAGTCGTACCACGTCTTGCCCGTTTGAGATGCATATCGCGCCGTCGTGTTCAGCGGCACGAAGACCGTTTGCAGCATCCACGACGAGACGGACGCGAACGTCGTCTTTCCCTTATCCAAGGGGCTCCAATAGGACTCGATCACGTCGAAATACGGTGTTTGTATGGGCGGCCCGGCGTCGCCGATCTGCACGCGCGATATCGTCGGGTCGGGGATCAGCGTCTGAGCGACGCCTTCGTCTTCGAGATTGATAACGCGGGACGTCCACTCGCCGCACGCGCCCCAGTGGACGTCCTTCCCGAGTGCCAGACAAAGATTGCGTGCGGCCAGGTCTTGGATTCCATACCGCGGTTGCGGCATGACGCCGTGGACGACGACGACGCCGATGGCGTCGGGTTTTCCGGTGGCCGACCGATCCATGCCGGCGGCGTTAGAGGTAGCGCATCTGGTTCACCAGGTCGGCCTCCGAAAGCCCGCCCGGGAGCCGCAGGTTCCGATCGGCTGCAAACTTACTTCTCGACCAACTCGCATCGGTAATGTCGTACACCTCATCGACGTACGTGCCGAAAAACTCCCACGTCATCTTATAGAGCGATCCCCACGAAATCACGATGGCGCCGTCGGCGTCGTACCCCGGCAACACGACGGCGTGGCCGCCGACGATTGCCGGATTACCGGGAGCGACGGTCCAGGTTTGCGGCGGTGGCTGGTTGGGCGGCATGATGTTGGCGGGAACGTTGAAGCCGATGTAGACGAGCCCGCTGTTGAAGATCCTCCGCTTCACGTCGTCGAGAACGCGAGGATCGATTTCGACGAAGGCCAGAATCTTGTCTACGGGCGGTCCGTCGGGCCCGATCGGCGCGCCGGTCTTCTGAATGTACTTGAGCACGTGCTGCTCGTTGCCGCCCGGACCTTCGCCGCCTTGGCTCGGCTTGTAACCGCACGCTTTTTCGTACAAGAGTTTGACGTCGGCATCCGGTGCCGTCTGCGTGGTTCCGGTCGAGTGATACGTCCAAACCTGCCGCGCGTGGTAGAAGGCAGCGCACGTGCAGTCTCCGAGCGTGTCGTTGAGCATCATCCCGAAGTTGTTCGGGGCTTGCGGCATGCTTGACGCGTAGTCGGCGGATGCCGGCGGCGGCGGCAGCGTCTTTCCCGCGAGGATTGCGCTAAGGTGGGGAATACCCGGGTCGAACGTTCTCGGATTGCGTCCCAGTTTAAAACCTTCCATGATAGCTCTCCATTAGCGTTTTGTGGTGCGAGATTTACATCGATGCGATGATGGCCCAGGTCGCGATCGCGCTTGCCGCGGTCGTAAACGGCCCGTATTTCAAGTAGATGGTTCCAGCCAGCTGTTCGGCGGCGGCGATGTCGCCGTTCTTCACCGTTATTTGCGGGTCGGACGCATTGCGAATCGCATGCCACAGTATGCCTGGAACCGAAGCGCGCGCCGTCTCGAGCGCCAGCCCGACCATCGCGTCACCCATATCGCACGCGCGCCCCTTGCCGTTCAATCCATAGGTGTTCAGCGAATCCGAAAAGGCAAAGAAGTCGGTCGTCACGATGTTGGCGTCGTTCCAGATCTTCGGAACGGGGCGTCCGCCGGCGACCTTGGCTGCATTGACGGAGAGAAGCGCCGGCGTCATCAGCGCCGCGGCCTGCGCCGAGACCGGCGACGTCGCGATCGGGCCGGCGGGCAGCCACGCCGCGCTTTTGAACTGTTGCTGACAGTCGAATGCTGCCGCCGTGCCGACGACCACGTCGCCCAGCTCGGTCACGCTAACCGAACCGTCGGTCGTGCCGTTGATTCCGCCGCCGGTGCCGGTCGTGATGAACAGGCGCGGCTTGAGCGTCTGGGCCAGTTCCGTCATTAGCTTTCGCACCGGAACTTGCGGCCCGTCGTAATCGAGATGCAGCCCCGACTTCAATAAAAGCACGTTCTTGCCGTTGATCCGGCACGGGAAGTACAGGCCGAGGCTGTGATAATAGCGGCTCATGTCGGTCTGCTTGCTGTTGAATGGCGCATCGCTGCCCGTAACCAGTGGAATGTATTCCTCGGCGCCGTGCCGGTACTCATACCATTGCGACGGAAGGTAATTCGGCGTAAACATCGCCGCAAGTGCGGCCGCTTCCGCAGCCGTCCACGTCACGACAACGGCATCCACGTGATCCCATCCAGCGATGCCGGCCAGAGGGGCGGTGTCGGACGGAGCTGGATCCAACGGCACGGCTTGAGGCCCTTTTCCGTCGGGCCACGGAGGCGGCACCGGAAGACGATCGCTTGCCGATAACGCTGCGAAATCCGGCGCGTCGGCTTTAAAGCGCGGCTGCGGATTCTCCGGGTCGTAGTTCAGAATGAGATCGGCGATGTGATCCATGTCCGTCAGTTCTCCGGTAGCCAAACGCCGACCAAACAGCCGTGCAAACCGAGGACGCTCGAGAGTTGCGGTACCGAATCCGTCGGCAAAGCGTATTTCTTGCAGAGTCCGCCAAGCTCGGACAGGCGCGCGTCGACGCTCTTGGCGATAAGGATGTTTTTCTGCCGGCCGGCGCTCGAGATTGCGGGATTTCTCGACGAGCCGATTAGGTATTCGACCTCCTGACCCAGCAGAAAGGTCGCCGCTACTCGGCGGTCGTCGTACTGCACGGACATCGCAGCGTTTGCGAGGTTACCGGGGCTCAGCTCGTCGCCGTTATTCGAGGCGCTCTCGAACTGATCGCGCGTTTCGAGCGTCCGCCAGTCAACTGAGTTTTCGAGAACGACCCGCGCAAGCGGATTGAGCTTAGCGAAGTCGGCTAAGCGTGTCGGGTGTTCGCACGTCACGGTGCTCGGAAGTTTTGCGCAGAGAAGCAAGTGTTCGTAGTCGCGGGCAAGCGTGTAGCTTCCAAAGAGCATTCGGTTTTGCGCCTGAACGGCCGCGCTGCGCTCTTGGCTCAACTGATGGGCGAAGACCCAACCGCTCAATGCAAGCGCTGCAAATGCAAGCGACATGTTTATTAAGTCGAGCGGCTTTGCGTCGCCAAACATCAGCAGGGGTTCGCGGTGGAAAAGGGATCCGACGGCGTCGGACATGGCACCATCGTTGGGGTCGGCGTAGCGCCGGTGGCGAGTACGGCCGCGCCCGACCGCGCGGCCGCCGAACTAAGCAGCGAGACCGAGAGTCCGATGGATGAAACAAGCAGCGCGAATCCGAGGATCGTGCGCCGCAGCGCCAGGGACAGTGGGTCACCGATGCCGGGTCGTTTCAAAGGAACCCCCTACACAACACCCTGACGCCCGCTTGCCTTGGACGCTAGCTAAATCCTGCCACCGAGACAGAGGCTTTTCGCCGCTCGTGCTCCCGGTTAGGCTAGGAGAAGAGCTTCCAGGCCCGAGGAAATTTGAGCGGCCTAGGGCTTGGCAGGGTTCCTGAGTAGTGGTAGCTTTTTGATACTAGCTATTTTTGGCTAGATAGGTTCTCGGCACCTCCGAGCTTTGCCTCGGATCAGGAGGTTTCCATGGCCCTGTTTTTCGCCTTTCTGATCGCCCTCTCGTCGGGCGGCTTCTACCATTCCGCGCCGGGCGCGGGCATCGTCCAGCCGGCGGATAGCACCGGAGGAGCTGATGGCGACTGAGTTTTAGCGCCGAACGCGGGGAGGGGGTCGCGACGCTCCTTCCCCGAAGCCCCGCGGCATGGCCGCAACGAAGAAAGTTTCCTCAAACGAGCGAGGATGGCGCAGCGAGTTTGAGCGAGCGTTTACGGAGGGCCGATATAAGGATGCGGCCCGTATCTACGACCTTTCCGCTGGACCGTCCGAGCGACTCGACGTTACAATTCGCGCGGCGCAAGCACACCTGCGCTTCGATCCTCCAAAGACCTTGCGGCTGTTGTTAAGTCTCAAGATTCCGGCCTCCAAAGGGCGGGAGCCGATTGAACGCGACGCGCTACTCGCTGAGGCATTTGCTCGAACCAATGATTTTGAATCGGCTGACACTAGATTGAGTGCCGCTTTGGACGCGGCTCGGCGGCTGAAGGATGCGGAGCTCGTTGCGATGGTCGGCTATCGCTTCGTGCGCCGTCATCTCCAAGCGGAGGATCCGGCGACGGCTCGTCGCGCGCTGGAGTTGGCTCGAAAGGGTCAGTCGCACAAGGCCCGGATCTACGCCCTTCACGCCGAAGCGCTGATTCTCTCGTACGAGGAGCGCGTCAAAGATCAAGCCGATCGACTCGTCGAGCTGCTGCGCTCGATCGACCCCCAAAAGGCCGAGTTCGCCAACCTGCGGGCGTGGGGAACGCATAACCTCGCCGTCCTCGCCCGCGAACTCTATCTTCCCGATGCGGTTGCCGAGATCGAGCGTCAGCTCGGCGGCCTTCCGTGGCCGGCGGATTTCGACCATAACCGGTTTCAAGCGTTCAAAGCGCTGGCGTGGGCCAAGGCGATGCAGGGGGACTACTTCAACGCATTTCGCCACCTCAAGGCCGCGTCCGAAGCAGCGGATACGACGGCGTGGAAGGTCGTGGCCGGCTGCGATCGCGCCTATCTCGCGCGCGCCTTTGGCGAGCACCGCTGGTCTCGAGTGGAGCTCGTCGAAGCCGAGCAACTCGCGAACAACGTCGACTGGCACGCGACGCTCAACGAGGAGCGGATCGGCCTGCTCCTGCTTGCCGAGCTTTTCGGCGAGATCGATACGGCTCGAGCGGCGATGTACCTCGCCAAGTATCGCGAACTCGGAGAGGTCAAGTCTCCACTGTTCTACCGCCACGATGCGCGGCGCGCTGCCTTTGCGCAATACTCGACCGGCGTCGTCGAACTAGGACTTGGCAACAAGAAGCGCGGCCTGGCCGAGCTTCGCGACGCGCGCAAGGTCTTCGAACGCTTCGGCTACGACTTTCGCGTTGCGCGCTGCCTGGTGGACGAGTACGGTGCCACCGGCGATCAAGAGCTGCTTCCCGTTATTGAGGAGAAGCTGCGCAACTATCGGCAAAGCTGGCTGATGACGCAGCTACGCGCCCGACTCGACCGGCCGGAAGTTCCTCTCCCGCCGATGCAGCGGAAGGTCTTCGCGGAGGTCTGCGCCGGGAAATCGACCGCGGAAATCTCGCACGCGCTAGGGCGCAGCGAGTACACGATCAGCAATCACATCAAGCAGATCTTCAAGACGTTCGAGGTCCGCAGCCGCTCGGCACTCGTGGCCGAAGCGGTACGCCGCGGAATGCTAAAAACCGGCTAAGGAGCGCCATTGACGCGGGGCGCGGGCAGCCGGCCGGCATGCCGCGGCGGACCGCCAGTGCCTCTGCCCGATGCCGACATTCGAAAAGGTGGCCGGCGCGCCGCGGCAAGGGCGGCTCGGCTGTAAGGGTATCGACGGCAGGAGTAAAAACAGCAGACGATAGCT
>JBEKRW010000181.1:0-5412 GCA_049517595.1 Candidatus Cybelea sp.
AGCAAGCGAGGCCGCCGAAGCGTGAGCCTTAACCTTTACACGCTCAACAATCGCCAGGAGGGTGGAACGCAGACGAACTTCGCCCTGGAAGAGCAAGAAAATATCTCGCAACACCTCAAGAGCAACTTTCAATTTTCGTACCAATCGAACTACGGACCGCTCGTGAGCATCCCTCCGAATGAGACGATCGCCGAATCCATTTCGCACCAAACGACCCAAACGTCGCAAAACTACAGCTTCAGCCACAGCTCCGTCGGCGGCCAATCCAGCAGCGACAGCTTTACGGTCACCGACACGCGCCAGTTCAATGAGAACCTAAACCAGACGACCACCTTCGACGAGAGCGACAGCAACGCGAGCTTTGGCGGAACGACGTCGTTCAGCAACCAGTCGGAGTTCGACTACCTCCTGCAGTACACGACTACCGGCGCGGACTATCAAATGGAGTTCGACAAGCTCTACGGCCTCGAGACGGCCGGCATCGACAAAATCCCGGAGTTCGAAGTCCGGCCCTCCAGCTTCTTTCAACACTTCTTCATTCCGTTATCCGCCGACCTAACCGTCGGCGAATATAGCCAGCCCTCCGGCGAGGGCCAGCCGGAAAGCCTCGCGACCTGGCGCGGCGACGCGAACTTGGTCGTTGGGCCCGCCGAAGAAAAGGTTCTCGGAAGCGATTTTCAAGGCACCGTCACGATCGACCAGTACGCCTACGGCACGGGCGACCTCAAAGCTGCCGTGGAGCAAGACTTCAGCTTGACGACGCCGATCAACTCGCACATCGTCAACACCGCCACCTATAACGAAGCGAACTATAACGGGCCGGCTCTCGTGCCGTTTCAATATCTCGACCAGCAGCCCACGACGAACACCAAAAACGCACAAGACCTGATCCGCCTCTTCAACGACGACGTCTACGCGTTTTCGGTGGGCTGGTCGACGAACTTCGACGGCATGGCTCAACCGTTGAGCTATCAACTCTCCGCGCGGCCGTCGCCGCGCTCGGTGGTGCTGCTCAGCGGATCGTTCATTCCCGGTCCGTACCAAGGTTTCGAGACGACGAATCTCCAGCTCTCCACTCCGTTCGGCCGCGACGCGTCGCTGCAGTTCGTCACCAATCTCAATTGGAAAGGCCCAGGAGAGATGATCGCCGACAAGATCATCTATTACACTCGAACGATCGGTGGCTGCTATCAGCTCCTGGTGCTCTACAACGAGTCCCAAGCGGCGGTCAACGTCGGCCTAAACCTGCTCGCATTTCCGACGCAAACCGCCGTCTTCCAGATCGGCTCTCCACAGCAGGTAGTGCCGACGACCTTTAACTTCTAAGCGTTGCTAAGGTTCGTCGCAGGGCGGGTGGCCGCAGGCGCAGTTGTCCGATTCGAGGCTCGATTCGGTCGCCTCTTGGCAGAACTCGCTGCAAAAGACTTCGCCGATTCCGACCGGCGAGCTTAACGTGCAGTTGCAGATGTCGTAGCTGCACTCGACGCCCAGATCACGCATCTACGGACACGGCGCGGCATTGGCCGGGTTATTTGAAATCTCGATGCTTACGATCTGGGACGTCTGATCCGCGGGCGTGTAGAGTCCGAAATAGGTGTTGTCAAAAGGCTCCGTCATGCAAAGCTTCGGAGAGATGAACTGCGGGTCGACGGGACCGCCGGCTCCCATTGAATCGAGGAAGTACCACTGGCCTTGGCTGGCCTCCGTGACGAACGCGTTGAACGTCCAGATATTGTTCGGGCTGGCACTCGGCGAGGGTGACGGGGATGCGACGCCTTTGAAGATGGCCTTTTGAGCGATAATCGAGAACTCCGTGCCCTGCCCGTTGCTGTCGGGGTTATAGGTGAGCTGACCGGGCGTGGTCCCAAGCTTAAGCCAAGCTGGAGGAATGTGAGGATTTTGATTTCGAACGAACTGCACCGCCTCCGCATACGAGGTCCCAGCAGTGCCCAGCGCGAGCAAGGCGAACGAATAACCCGCCCAATTCGTTTGCACGGTGTCGGTCGACGGCGTCACTCCGGTCCCCGACGTATTGAAGACGATCATGTATTGATAGTTCGTAAAGTTGAAGGGAGATTCGACGTCATAGTGTATCGCTATGTATCCCGGAGGCGCGCCGCCGGGCCCCAAACCCGGAGGATTTGGCGTAACCTGACGACCGCACGCCACAACGATGAACGCCGTTACTAGCACGACTACAAAACCGAAACTCAATCTGCGAATCATGATCTCCTCGCTGTCCTGGCGCGACGCTGGCCTTGCCGCGTGCGCGGCCGTTCTTTTGGCAGCGGCATTTCCAAAGATTGGGGCAGCCTGGCTCGTCCCGTTTGGAACGGCATTGATGTTCTGGCTTTGGCAAGGAGCTTCCTGGAAGCGCGCGGCGCTTCTCGGTTGGTTAATCGGGTTCATTTTTTTTGCGATCGACTTCGCGTGGGTCGGCCACACGGTCGGACGCTACATCGGCGCTTTCGGACCATTTCTTGCATTCGGCCCGGCATTGATCGAAGCGCCTTTCATCGCGTTAGCCGGCGCACTCGGAGCGATTGCCTATTCTCGCATGCGTCCAGGCATAGCGCCGCTCGCCGCCGCCGCAGCGTTTACGATCTGTGAGTGGCTGCGATCGGTCGGGGTTCTCGCCGCACCATTCGATCAGCTCGGTTACACGCAAGCGGATACGCCGCTGCGAGCAATCGCCGCCTACGTGGGAACCTACGGCATCACGTTCGTCCTGTGCATGCTCGGCGCGTATGCCGCGGACTCGCTGCGCCGCCAAACCTGGCGCCCTCTACTCGTAGCCGTCGCGACGACGTTCGTCCTCACGGTGGGCGCATGGGCGTTCTGGCCGGCGCGTGTGCTCGCGCCTCCGACGATTCCGGTCGTCGCGGTGCAAGGCAACGTACCGCAATCGTTTAAATGGAACGCGCTCGCACTGTCGGTTCGCCGTTACACGGAGATGACGCTTGCCTCAGCTCACGTGCACCCGCGATTGGTCGTGTGGCCGGAGACGGCGATCCCGACGGCGCTCGACCTGGACCCGTATCTGCTGGACCAGTTTTCCGACCTCGCACACCGGCTTGGGAGCACGATCGTCGCCGGCGGCATCGACTCCAGCGGCCGTCGAGTTTATAACTCGCTTTATATTTTCTCGCCCAGCGGCAGTTCGAAGATTTATCGGAAGCGCCAACTCGTGGCCTTTGCCGAATGGTTTCCGGGCCGATCCTTCCTCTCGTGGCTGCCGTATATCGGCGCGCTCAACGGCGGTCTCACGCCGGGAGAGACCGACGGCGTCTACTCCACCACCGCGCTGCCCATCGCGCCGCTCATCTGCTGGGAGTCGGCTTTCGCCAACCTGGCCTACAACCAACTCCAGCGCAACGCCCAGATTCTCGTCGTGAGCACCGACGACGCCTGGTTCGGAACCACGTCCGGACCATACATGCACGCGCAGATCGCGCAGCTCCGCGCCGTGGAAAGCGGCGCCTACGTCGTGCGCGCTGCGGCCACCGGCATCAGCGGAATCATCGCGCCGGACGGACGCTGGCAAGCCCGCAGCCGTATCGAGCAACAAACCACCGTTGCAGGCCGGGTTGGCCGGCGAGTTCCGACGCTGTTCGCTCGCATCGGTCCGACCCGCGTCGCGCTGGCGTTGATCGCGCTGTACGGGCTGCTCTTCTTCGTTCCGCGAGTACGCACCGAGTAGCGGGCCTGTGCGCATAAGCAACATCTGGCGCAAGCGGCTGCTCATCGGAGGCGGAGCGCTTCTCTTCGTTTACGTCGTAGTCGAGATCGTGCTGGCAGGAAGAGGCGTGCCGCCGCTTCCCCCCGCTCAGCTACCGATCGAGCTTCGGGGCGGACACGTGCTTAACAATCACATTACGACGAAATCGTGGAGCTTCGATTACGATCACGCACGCCTTTCGCCCGACGGCCTGAGCGGCAGCGTCGACGGCGTGCGTAACGGAGTGGTCTTTAGAAAGGGAAAACCGTACCTGCGAATTTCGGCAAAGCACATTCAGGTAAACATTACGACGCTCGATTTCACGGCAGTCGGAAAGGTGCACATCGAACGGATCGACGACCCCGAGAAGCGCTCGTTTGACACAGACCTAGTGACGTGGACGAACGACGCCAAGGTGTTGCGCATGGCGCATCCCAGCTACGTTCGTTCCGGTGGTCAGACGCTCGTCATCTCGAATATCACCGTCAATTTTGACGATCAGAGCATTCATCTCGGCAAGGTCAGCGGGGGAGTCCAACTCCACCGCTGACTCGAGACAAGAGAACTTAATCCTTGTCGCCGAGCTTTTTCTTCGCCTCGGCGATCAGTTTCTTTACCTTCTGTCCGCCTTTGTGGCCGATCTCTTCGTAAAAATCCGAGCCGTATTTTTCCTTGACGACCTTGCCGCCCTTTTGGCCGATCGACTCGTAGAACTCGACGCCGTGACGATCGCGCGTGGCCTTTCCGCCCTTGCGGCCGATGTCCTCATAGAACGTCGAACCGTAGCGGTCGCGCACCGTGTCGCCGCCTTTTTTCCCCGCCTCGCGCACGGACATCTCGCGCTTCGGCGCGCCGCTTTTTTCAGCCATGGTTCGTCACTGCCAAAAGAGTAAGCGTCAGGATGCCGTCGCCTTTCGCTTGGGGCGCTGGCCACCTTTTTGGCCAATCACTTCGTAGAACGAGGGGCCGTATTTACTCTTAGTGGCTTCCCCGCCCTTACGGCCGATTTCCTCATAAAACTCCGACCCGTATTTTGCTTTAACGCGTTCGCCGCCGCGGCGGCCTGCCTCGCGGACGCTCATGCCGCCCGACTGTCCCGAATCCTGAGCCATAAAAATACATCCTCCTTGGTTTGGCATATACTCCTTTCCCATACAAGCGCTCGGCAAACTCGGGATTTGCTGAGAATTTGGCGTCCGAAGGCGAATTTGGCTAAAACGCGTTAGTGAAGTGCGTCGTAGACCGCGCGAGTGCGCTCGCGTAGATGCTCAAGGTCACCGTCGTTCTCGATCACGAAGTCGGCACGCCGGCGCGCGACGTCGGGATCGACCTGAGCGTCCATTCGCGCCCGAACTCGCCCCTCGTCGCTGCGGTCGCGCTCGAGGACGCGAGCGATCCGCGCTTCGAGCGGAGCGACGACCACGACGGACTTATCCACAAGGCGATCGTAGCCGGTTTCAAACAGCAACGGCACGACGTGGACGATCGGCTGCCGCGCTCCGGCATGCCGTTCGCGTTCCAGCGCAAGGCGGCGAATGTGCGGATGCAGCAACGCGTTGAGCCGGTCGCGCGCGACGGCGTCGTTGAAGACGATGTCGGCGAGCGCGGCCCGGTCCAAAACGCCGTTTCGTACGACTTGCGGCCAGATTCGGGCGACGGCTAAGAGTCCGTCGCTTTGCGGAGCTACCACCTCA
>JBEKRW010000182.1:0-5406 GCA_049517595.1 Candidatus Cybelea sp.
GTGCGCCAAGACGAAGACGGTCTCCGGCGATACATGCACTTTGGAACCGGCAACTACAACGAGAAAACGGCGCGCCTCTATACCGATCTCAGCCTCTTTACCTGTCGTCCCGACCTCGGTACCGACGATGCTGCGCTCTTCAACGCGTTGACCGGTTTTTCGAAAGTCACCGATTACGAAGACCTTTGGGTCGCGCCCGTCACGTTCCACCGAGAGCTGATCGCTCGCATCGACCGGGAGACAGAGCACGCCCGCGCAGGGCGGCCCGCCGGCATTCGCGCCAAAATCAACGCGATCACCGAAGGCGACGTCGTGCGCGCGCTCTATCGGGCCTCACAGGCCGGCGTTCCGATCGACTTGCTCGTGCGTGGAATGTGCGTACTGCGGCCGGGCATTCCGGGAGTCAGCGAAAACATTCGCGTCCGCAGCATTGTCGGGCGCTTCCTCGAGCATTCGCGCATCTTTGCATTCGAAAACGGCGGCGAGCTCGAGACGATCATGGCCAGCGCCGATTGGATGGGACGCAACCTGGACCGGCGCGTCGAGCTCGCCGTTCCGGTTCTCGATCCGGTGATGGCCGAAACGCTGGCGTCGCAGATCCTTTCCGTGCTACTCGCCGATAACGTCAAGAGCCGCGAACTGCGCAGCGACGGCACGTACGTTCGTCTGCTGCCGGGGCCCGGCGAGATGCCGGTGGATGCGCAGCGCGTTTTCCTAGCGCAAGCGCAGGGTCCGTAGGCGCTGCAGTAATGGCGTAGGCTGCTGAAGTAATGCGGAATCCTCGACGTTCGGGAACGACAAGGCGGGGATAGATACCGTATTCCGCGTCAAGCGTAATTCGCGTCGAAGACTAGACCTGAACGGAGAATTCCGCGGTGGAGTCCGACGATTGTGCGTAGACCGATTGCTGCGCTCGGGTTTTCTGCTTCGATCGAGGCCGCGCAGGTGCGGTGCTACTTAGGACAGTCTACGGTTTCTTACGCTTGTGTAAGGTGACAATGTTGCCCTCGGTATCGTTGATCATCGCCAGAAAGCAGACTGGTGTTTCGTGCTCCATAACTACCGGTATGCCGCGGGCTTTGATCGCAGCGACTGCGGCATTGAAATCGTCAACCGCGAACAGAATGCCGTTGCTGGGCTGGAACGGCATTACGGCGCCGCCGCCACCCCACAGACCGAACGTCGTGCCGTCTGCGAACTCATATTCCGCGCCCCTGTTGTCGGGATAGATAGTGATGGGCTCGAGACCGAGCACGTCGCTATAAAACTTGATGGCGCGGGCCGCGTCCTTGACCATGTAACCGCTTAGGTCCATACCGTTGACTTTGAACGGGTGCTGACTCATGATTCCTCCAGAGCGCGGGGCAAACTATACGGCCGTTTCGCTCTAACGCCGTCTAATCCCATACGCCAATCTGCAAAGCCTGCCAGGGTATACGTCGGAATCGCGATCGCTATGTGCAGGCAGCGCGACGGCAAGCCCCATGCCTTGCGTCTCCGTTTGAGATAGCACGAAGAGTAACGCAAACAGTGGGATCGTAAACGTGGCGCCTCCGACTCCGAACAGTCCCGAGCAGAATCCTCCGCTAGCGCCGATCGCTGATGCCGAGGGCCATCGGAGTTTCGGGCTCGCCGCTTGCCGCCAGAATACACTGCAGATTGTGACAGTTGCCAACGCGGCAAGAAAGACCGCGAAACCCTTACGCATGGGTTCTTCGGCTAGGTGAACGGCGAGGCGCGCCGGCAGTGCTGCGCGCGGGTTCGTTCGTTCCAATGGCGAATGTTGTGGCCTCTAGGAGGTTGACATGAAGCTTTTCACTCCTGCCGGTGCCGCCATCGCGTTCCTGGCCGGCACGCTGATTGCGGGCTGCAGTGGCGGGTCGACTGCGGTGCCTGGTCAGGTCCAGGACGGTCTCGCTCAGATGGCGCTGTCGGTGCAGCCCTGCGCTAAGCAGAAAAGTACTAAGGACTACGCACAGTCGACGGCGCAAAAGCTCAGCACCAAAGGCGGCATCGCATGTGCTCCAAAGTTTCAGGACTGGGGTGGCTCGGTCAAATACCCATCATATAGCGGAAGCGTCGCCATGACCGTGATCAGCAGCACGACGGCGTACAATCCGGGTGGCTTCCCGCCCTACACGAGTGCGATTTTCTACCTCCAGCTAAAGTTCAATAAGAGCTTTAAGTTCGGCTCGACCCTGGCATCTGGTGCCACCTTGGCCGGTCCTGGCTTAAAGGTACACTCGGTCTATACGATCGAGGGCGCTAAGGACGTGGGCAGCCTATGGCAGGTTCTTCCGTATTGCTATACCTTGGCATCCGCCGGCAAGTATGGAGCGATGATCGGCGGCCTGGGCTTTCCCCTTAAAGGTGGAGACTTCAGCAGCTACGAGGATGCGGTGATCATGGTCTACTCGGGGCAGCAGACTAACACCAAGTGCTAACGGCGGTGTATTCATGGCTGCCCGACGCCCCGTTTTAAGCCAAAACCAGGCCCTTTCACAACGAGGCCCGCTCATCCGGCGCCGCAGTGGCTGGTGTAGTAGTGGGTGGTGCCGTCGGGGCTGTCTGTGTCGGCGATCAAAGGTTCAAAACGAGGCACCTGCGCCGCGCCGAATGCTCAAAGCCAGGGCCTCGCAACGCGTGTTTGCGGCGTCGTGTAGAAGGGCAGGGGCGCGTCCGTTGCACCGCTCATAACGTTGATCACGATCCGTTTGTACGAAGACTCGAGATAACCGCCGTACGTCGTCTCGCGGTTCATCGAAGCGTACGCGGAACGGCCCAATGCGATCAGCGTGTCGTCGCGCATCAATCCGCGAAGCACCGGTGCTATGCCTTGGTAAGTGCCTCGCAAAAAACCGAGGAATGAACGGTGTCGATGGTCTTCGGCGCGCTCGAGGACGGCACGGGAACCGGAATGTTTCCAGCCAGCAGCACGGCCGAGACAAGCGCAATGATGTTTTCAGGTAGGCGATTTCTAGTCTTCTTTCTTAGTACCCACGCCGCGATCTCGAAAGTCTCCTCGGCCTGCGGCTCCGTTGCCACCGTTTCGGGCACGCGCAAGCACAGGGAAGGCCCAAACATAAAAGAAACGCTCCGGGGCAGAAAGGGGCTTCCGAATGAAGACCGGCTTGTTGCTCGCTTTTTTCCTCTGCGCGCCGTTGGCTGCGATCGCGCAGCAGGAAGCTACCGAGATGCGGCTGACGCCGATCATCCACCACGCCGCTTCTTCCAATACCGCCGCGCAAGCGGCGTTCGACCGTGGCCTGCTGGATTATTATGCGTATAACCCAGAAGCTGCCAATCACGAATTTTATACAGCAGCGGATCTCGATCCGAAGATGGCGGCGGCGTGGTGGGGCATCGCGCTGAGCAACGCACCCAATTTGAACGTTCCAGCGACTGATGACCGTGATAGCCAAGCCCGCTATGCGATCGTGCGCGCAAGGGCGCTCGAAGCCAACGCTTCCGCGGAGGACCGCCTTTTTATCGATGCCGCCGTGGCGCGATTCGACGACAAGACGAAGGCCACGTCGGCGGCGCTGCTCGTAAACTATCGCGACGCTTTGCGGCGCGTCGTCGAAGCGTACCCTGACGATCCCGACGCCGCGGCGCTCTACGGGGAAGCCGCGCTCTACGTCACCGTTGGAGACCTCAGCGAAAATCGGGAAGGCTGGACGGTCGCGCGACGAGCAGCCTACGTGAAAGCCGTTGCCGCGTTGCTTCCCTACTTTCAAGCCAGCCTCGCAAAGTTTCCAAAACACGTCGGGTTGCTGCACTTTTACATTCACGCGGCGCAGATAGCGAATCAGTCGAATGCGGCAGTCGCCGCTGCGACGCAACTCGCAGCCTTCAGTTTCCCGCCCGAAGATTCACACCTCACGCATATGCCCGGCCACACGTTCTTCGACGTGGGCATGTACCAGGAAGCCCTCGAGGTTGGGCAGCGATCCGTGCTCATGGACTACGCCGCAATCGAGTGCTGTCATCCCGGATTTTACAGCGCGCCTCGCTACTATCACGGCCATAACGTTGCATTCTTGCTCTATGCGATGGTCCAAACCGGACACGCCGGCGATGCCGTCGTCGTCGCACGGCGCGCCGCTATCCCGACGCTGGTTGCCCGAGCGCTGATCGCGGCGGGCGAATGGCAAGCCGTGCTTGAGGTTCCTTATGTGAAGAGCGCCGATCCAACAATAGGGTTTACGCGAGCCCTGGCTTTTGCAAAACTAGGCGAAGTCTCGAAAGCCCAATCGGCGCTCGCCGAGATGCCGGTGGCGCCGGAAGCGTTCCCGTCGAAGGTCGCGATCGAAAATGCGATGCGACTGGCGGTTCAGGCACAGATTTCGATCGACGAGCACGACAACGCTCGAGCATTGCAGTTATTAACCGCGGCGTCGAGCGACGCGACGCGCGGCGATTGGCTCGCAGGCGGCGTCGAGATGCCGACCCTATATTACTGTTCGCCCCATATGGCACTGGCCGAGCTGGCGATGAAGATGGGCAAAACCACTTTGGCCAAGGGCGCGCTAGAGGCCGAGCTCGCAGCCAGCCCCCGCTCCAGCGCGGCCACACAAGCCTTATCGCAGCTCGGCGGTTTTAGGTAAAGCCGACAAGACGAGCCGCGAAGTTCCGGGTAGCCGTTTCACGGCGAGAGCGAGAAAACGGTCCCGACGTCGCTCGCGCCCCCTCCGTAGGTGGTGCCGTAGAGCGTGTCATTGAGGTTGACAACCCCTGCCTCCGGGTGTGCGCCGTCCTTCCTGCCGTCTGAGTGGCCTTTGAACCTGTAGAGCACGGTTTCCGAACCGGACGTCGTGACCGAGAAGACCGTTCCGCAACCGTGTTTTTTACTGCACTGCTTGCCGCCGTATGCGGTCGTGCCGTAGAGCGTGCCCTTGACGTTCAGCAGTCCTGCATACGGATAGTTGCCGTCTTCCGAGCTGGTGCCGAAGCTATAGAGCACGGCTTCCTTGCCGGACGTCGTGATTGCGAAGACCGTTCCGCGGTCCTGCGCTCCCCCGCTAACGGTGGTGCCGTACAGCGTGCCGTTGACGTTGATAAGACCCGCAAGCGGATTTGCGCCGTCCGCCGACCCGCCGAACTTATGAAGCACGCTTTCCTTGCCGGACGGCGTAATCGAGAAAACCGTTCCACAACCCGCTTCGCCGCAGAAATCGTGGGGTCCATTAAGCGTAGTGCCATAGAGCTCTCCGTTGACGTTGACCAGACCTCCAACGGGGTACTGGCCGTCTCCTGAGCTGCCGAAGCTGTGCAGCACGGTTTCTTTGCCGGACGTCGTGATTGCGAAGACCGTTCCGCAGCCGCTGCTTCCCGAGCGGCAGTTCGCGCCCCCTGAGTTGGTCGTGCCGTAGAGCGTACCGCCGACGTTGGCGAGTCCCGAAAATG
>JBEKRW010000183.1:0-5389 GCA_049517595.1 Candidatus Cybelea sp.
GGGAACACCTGCTGAACCGAGAGCGATTATAGCATGGGGCCAACCGAAGTGTCGAGTTTTGACTTTAGCGTTGAGTCTAATGCGTACACCGAAGGACCGCTTGCTTGCTCGTCCCTGTCCCAGCGCCCGTCGAGATCCGTTGATAGTTCAACTTGAGGCGAGGCTGATCGACGCGCTGAAACTAGTCGAAAACGACGATTGGTTTGACGATTCGCGATTCGGCTAGCTCGCGATAGGCACGCGGTACGTCGTGGAGCTCGACGAGTGTCGCGCCGACCTTTTCGGCCGTGACGAGTCCACGTTCGATCAAGGCCAGGGCCTCGCGCGTGTCGTTTGGCCCACACGAATAGCTGGCGACGAGGTGCAGATCGCCGAAGTAAAACCGCGTTGGGTCCACGGCTACCGGAACGTCGGGCGGAAATGGAGTGAACATTACCACGGTACCACCTCCAGCCGCCGCTTCGCATGCTGCCTTCATTGCAGTCGCCGTGCCCGGGCCGCAGATTACGACGTCGGCGCCACCGGGAAGAGCGCGGCCGACGACATCCGGATGAAAGGCGGTAGCACCGTTGCGCTGCGCGATTTCGCGACGCTGCTCGATGAAGTCGCTGCCGAAGACTTCGGCGCCCAGCGCAGCGGCGGCCAGGACGTGCAACAGTCCCATCACACCCAAGCCGATCACGTAGAGCCGGTCTCCCTTCTGGACGCCACTGCGCCGCAACGATTTTAGGACGCACGCCAGCGGCTCGACTAACGAAGCATCGCGAAACGGGACGTTTGCCGGCAATGCCAGAGTATCGCGCTGGTTTTCACGCGAGACGCAAAAGTACTCGGCGATGCCGCCGGGCTCAATCTTGGTAGCGCGCCAGGTCGCGCACTGAACGTAATTGCCCCGGCCGCAGGCGCGGCACTCAAAGCAGGGCGCGTGGTGATGAACGAAAACTCGATCCCCGACCGAATGCGCGCAGTCGCCGGCGACCGCCGCAACGATGCCGGCCGGCTCGTGGCCGAGCACGAGCGGCGCTTTTCGCGCGATGTACCAGCCCATAACGTCACCGCTACAGATCCCGCTGGCCATCGTTTGCACCAGCAGCTCGCCGTCGCGCAGCTCGGGCACGGGACGTTCTTCAATGCGCACGTCGCCGACCTCGTACAGCACCGCCGCTCGCATCTTTTGGGGCGTCACGGCTCGATCAACAGCTTCAGCGCGTCGCCGGTATCGAGCCGTTCGAAAGCCTCAGCAATGCGATCGAGCGAATACGAATCCGAAATCAAGCCGGTCAGCGGCAGCGCGTGGGCGGCGATCAGCTCGTACGCGCTGCGCACGTCGCGTGGCGTAAAGTGAAACGGCGCGAGGAGCGTGACCTCGTCGTAGTGCAGCCGCGCGGCATCAAACGAAACGCGCGTCTCTCCCGGCAGCCCGGCAAAGAATGAAACCCGCCCTCCCCGCCTCACGAACGAGGGGGCGCGCTCCCACATTTCGGCGCTTCCGGTGCACTCGATCACCGCGTCGGCGCCGCGACCGCCGGTTCGTTCGGCAATGACGCCGGCGATCGGCGATGCCGTTGCATCGATGCTTTGCAGCCCAAGTTCGCGTGCCAGGGCGACGCGCTGCGGACGGCGGCCGAAGAGCAACGCCTCGACGCCGCGCCGCTGCAACAATAAGGCGTGGAGGATTCCAAAACCGCCGTTGCCGATCACGGCCACGACCGATCCTGCGGCCGGAGCGAGTAGCTCGATCGAACGGACGACGCAGGAAAGCGGTTCGAGAAATGCCGCCTGAGCGTAGCCGACCTCGAGCGGCTTGGGGAAACAGTTGCGCTCGACGACGCGCTGCGGAACGGCAATCAGATCCGAGTAGGCACCCAAGATCATCGTGGAGAGCAGGTCCTCGCAGAGCTCTTCTTGCCCGTTGCGGCACCAATAACATTGGCCGCAGGGAGCCGTGTGGACGCACATCACTGGATCGCCTACGGCAAAGGCCGCGACGCCCGGCGCGACCGCTGCGACGTCGCCCGAAAACTCGTGACCAAAGCGCGTGGGCATCGGCATTTTTGGATGACCGCGACGATAGGTCTTCAGATCCGTACCGTCGGTCAAAGCGGCACGCACGCGCACGACGATGCCGCCTACGGGTGCCGGCGGTACCGCTTCTTCGCGCAGCTCGATCGTTTTCGGTGAGACCAGCATCGCAACGCGCGAGCGCTCCGATGCAATCACGCGGACGCAGCCGCGACGCAACCCAGCAAGGCCGAGCGAATTGGTTCGGGTAGCGGACGGCTCTTCTTCGTCTCGCCGTCGATTGCCGCCACAACGAACGTCAGCACCGCGCCGGCCTCGCCAGTGCGCTCGTTAAAGAGGACCGTCTTCCAACGAACGCTCGACGAGCCGACGCGCTCGATATGCGTGCGCATTCTCAGCCAGTCGCTCATCATCGCGGGCGCGTGATACTCGGCCTCGACTCGAACGCGCGGCAGCCAAAAGTTGTACTGCGTGAATACCGTCTCGTACGGGAAGCCGAGCCCGGCGAACATTTGCATTTCGGCGTATTCGGCAAAGCGCGGATAGGCCGCGAAATACATGATTCCGACGACGTCGACGTCGGCCCACTGCACCTGCAGCCGCGTTTCGAACACACGCGCTCCGCCGGGGAGCGTTTCCTTATAGCGAGCCATGGGACACGTAGCGGGCGATCGGGTCGACTTCGAGGTTGACGCGACTGCCGGGCGGGCGGGCGCGCAGCGTCGTGCGTTCGATCGTTTCCGGGATTAGCGCTACCTCGAACCAGCCGTCGCCGGTGCCGGCAACGGTAAGGCTAACGCCGTCAACTGCGATGAACGCTTTGGGGGGAATCATCGGCGCCAGCGCCGGCGGTGACTCGACGCGCATCCGTTCGCCCTGCCCTTCGGGCGTGCGCGACAGCACCGTGGCGGCTGCATCCACGTGGCCGTAGACGAAATGACCGCCGAGCCGGTCGCCGACGCGAAGCGCGTATTCGACGTTGACAAGATCGCCGGCCACGCGATCGCCTAGAGTGCTGCACGCGAGCGTTTCAGGAACCACGTCGAACCCAACAACATCTCCATCGACTGCGGTTGCGGTGAGGCAGATGCCGTCGACGGCGACCGAGTCGCCCCGCTGCGGCCGCTCAGATTCGGCGCCCTCGCATCTAACCGTCAGTTGTGCCCCGCCATCCTTCGACCCTTCGACAAGCTCAGGGCAGGCTAAGCTCAGGATGACAAGGCCACGGTATCGAATTATTCCGCTAAACATCGGCGACCGTTCCGCTGATCACGACGTCTTCGCCCGTCCGCTCGACGCGGTCGAATCGCAATCGCACGCCGGGCGGAAGCAAATCCGCACCTGCGAGCACCGGTACCGCGTTTTTGCTGCGCAGAAAAAGCGGGGCGATCGCCCAGTAGAAGCGATCCACGTGGCCGCCGGCAATCAGCCGAGCCGCCAAGGTGGGTCCACCTTCGCACAAGACGCTGTAAATGCCGTGGGCGCGCAACGCCGCCAGCGCTTGTGACAGTTCGAGCACGAGGCTGTCAGGCGGCCCGACGCCGATCACGTCTGCCACGCTGCGCAACTTCTCCAAACGCTTCACCAAACCGCCGGGTGCTACGACGATCGTCTTCGCATAGTCTTCTTCGCTCTGAAAGATTCGGCTGGTCGCGCTGACACTTTGCGTTTGGCACAGAACGACTCGCACGTAGGGACGGAGGCGATGATGCGGCGGACGTACCGTGAGCTGCGGATCGTCCACTCGTACCGTACCCGCGCCAACCATGACGGCGTCGTGCCCGATGCGCAAATCGCGCACGTAACGCCGGGCATCTTCGGAAGTCAACCGAACTTCGACGCCCGGCCGGCTCGCGATCGCGCCGTCGAGCGACATCGCCATCTTCAGCGCAACGTAAGGGCGTTGCAACTTCCCGGCGCGGGCGAACGGTTCGATCAGATCGCGTGCGATCTCGTCGTGCGCGACCGCAACGTCCACGCCGCATTCGCGTAGCTCGGCGGCGCCGCCGTGCAACGTCGGATCCAGCGCGCCCGCGACGACGCGCACGATGCCGGCTTCGACCACGGCGCGCGTGCACGGCGGCGTGCGACCGACGTGGCGGCAGGGTTCGAGCGAGACGTAAAGCGTTGCGCCGCTAGCGTCGCGCCCGGCTTGGCGCAACGCGTTGGTTTCGGCGTGCGCCTCACCCGCGCGATGATGATAACCTTCGCCGACGATTCGGTTTTCGCGAACGACGACCGCGCCGACCGGCGGGTTTGGAGAGGTGCTGCCGATGCCGCGAGCCGCCAGCTCGTAGGCGCGGTGCAAGTACAGCTCGTCAAGCGGCGTCAGCGAACGATGGGAGTGCTCCACGGCTTGGGGCTGTTCGCCACGGCGACCACTATCGCATCGTCCACGAGGCCGCCGGCTTCGCGAATCGCGTCGGCACAATCGCGGAGCGTCGATCCGGTCGTGCAGACATCGTCGAAGAGCGTCACTTGCAGGCCCGCAACGCTGGCCGCATTGCACGAAAATCGTCCCTGGGCGGCGAGTCGTTGCGCGCGCGAGCGCCCACGCTGCGCGTCGCCGGACCGCTGCTCTAAGGCGAGAACGACCCGAGCGCCGGCGATGGCTGCCGCACACCGAGCCACGAGCGCGACGCCGTCGAGGCCGCGCATGCGCCGGCGTTTAGCCGTCGTGGGGACCGGCACGAGGGTCGTGCCGGCCGTAACCAGAGGCGCCGTCATCCGTCCCAACGCCTCGGCTACGTCCCGGCGCCCGTCTTTGAGCGCGAGCACCGCGGCGCGAAGCGTGCTTTCGTATGGGGCAGCGGCCGCGACCCGCAGCGATGGAAGATATACGGCGAGGGCTTTCCCGCCCGGGCGGCAGGCGCTGCAAAGCCCTGAACCGATCGCGTTGCAGCCCGCGCATTGCGCGGGAAAGACGAAGTCGAGCAGCGGGCGCCAATCCATACTGCTCGTTCACGCCGAGCCGATGGAATGTCTAACTAGAGGCTTCCAGGGCAACGAGCGCGTCGTCGAGCACGCTTTCGGGCTGGACGACGTACCCGCTTCCCACGATCGTGTCGCGCAGATTCGCTCGCGCGCCGATCGTCGCGCCGTTCCAAAGGATGCTGCGCTCCAGCGTCGCCGCCGCATCGACCCGTACGCGATCGCCGATGATGCTGGGGCCGACGATCGACACGCCGTCGGCGATCGTCGCCGACGCGCCGATCCGCACCGGACCCTCGATTCGAACGTTGCTGCCTAGGCGCGCCGACGAGTCGATGCCGTTCGAAGTAGTCCTGGGAATCTGCACCACGCCTTCGAGCACATCGTAGCTCGCGCGCCGGTATTCGCCGGGCGTGCCGATATCCGCCCAGTATGC
>JBEKRW010000184.1:0-5386 GCA_049517595.1 Candidatus Cybelea sp.
CTTGGGCAGTGCAATTTACACGGCCACGATCCCGGTAGGCGGCAACGTACTCACCAGCGACGTCTCGCTGGGATTGAAGACGACGCTGGCTGAAGCCGAAGACGTTAAGAAGCGTTTGGGCGCCGGCGAAAACGGAGCCGTCTTTAGCGTTCGCACGCTCGACGGCCGAGCGACGCGCGAGCATCCCACGGCTGAGCTTCGCCAAATCATCGTCCCGCGCGTCCTCGAGACCTTGCGGATGGCTCGGCAGAAGATCGTAGAGAACGTGCCGCGCGATCTGGTTCTCGGCGAAGTCGTGCTTACCGGCGGCGGCGCGCTCTTGCCCGGTATCGAACCGCTGGCCGAGGAAGTTTTCAAATTGCCCGTTCGCGTCGGGACGGCGAACTCGATCGGCGGCTTGACCGACGCGATGACGATGCCGCAATACTCAACGGCAATAGGACTCGTCGTCTTTGGCACTAATGGAGCCGGTGACGATTCATCGCACGTGAGACGACGCAGCGGACTCTTCCCTCGAATCCAGCGGTGGTTGGCGGATCTATGGACTTAAACTTCTTTCCGACGGAGGAACCCAAAGAAATGGCTGACGCACGACGTTCTGTCTCGGAGCCTGTGCACGCGGCAACGATCAAAGTGATCGGGATTGGCGGCGGCGGTTGTAATGCGGTCAATCGCATGCTGACCGGCGGCTTGGCCGGCGTGGACTTTTATGCGGTCAACTCCGACGTGCAAGCGTTGCGCGGCTCTCTGACCGAGAACCGCGTTCATATCGGGGGCGGTCAAACGCGTGGTTTAGGCGCCGGCGCGAACCCGACGCTCGGACGCGAAGCCGCCGAATCGTCGCGAGAGGATCTTTCCCTGATCCTCGAGGGCGCCGACTTAGTCTTTCTCACCGCGGGCATGGGCGGCGGCACGGGAACCGGCGCCGCGCCGGTGATTGCGGAGCTCGCTCGGGAGTCGGGTGCGTTGACGATTGCGGTCGTTACCAAGCCGTTTGCCTTTGAGGGCCGAAAGCGCATGCAGATCGCGGAGAACGGGATCGCCGAGCTCGAAGCCAAGGTAGATACCCTGATCACGATCCCCAACGAGCGCATCCTGCAGGTGATCGAGAAGAAGACCCCGCTCAACGAGGCGTTTTCCTATGCCGACGACGTGTTGCGCCAAGGAATCGCCGGGATCACCGATCTGATCACGCAGCCAGGGCTGATTAACCTGGATTTTGCCGATGTCAAGACGGTCATGAGTGACGCCGGCTCGGCGATGATGGGCATCGGCGAGGGCACCGGCGAGCATCGCGCCGCCGACGCCGCGCAAAAAGCGATCGCGTCGCCGTTGCTCGAAACGACGGTCGAAGGGGCTCAAGGCGTCATCTTCAACATCACCGGCGGTCCCGACATGGCGATGTACGAAGTCAACGAGGCGGCAGAGATGATCAGCCGCGCCGTCGACTCCGACGCTCAGATCATCTTCGGCGCGTCGATCGATCCCACGATGACCGGAAAAGTTCGCGTGACCGTTCTGGCTGCGGGCTTTGGGCCGCGGCGCGGCAATCGCGCGCAGAGTTTCGCGTTCGAAACGGGCAAGCTGGATGCCGTCGCCCCCGTCAGCATGGACGACATCGACGTCCCGGCATTCCTGCGGTACCGCGGCTAAGAAATAGAAGGAGCGGGCCCCGGCCTCTCGATCGTGGCCTATAGCGCGCGCGTGTTGCTGGACTCGACGAGTCCGGCCGGAATACGTCTGACCACGCTGGAGGTCACGTTTCCGCGCTTCGTTCTGGCCGAATTTAACACGCACCGCCAATTCTGCCTCGACGGAGACACGAAACTCTACTTCGACCTTCCATCGAGGCAGAACGCTAGCACGAAGCGCTTCGCGATGACGATTCGCGAGTTTTTCGAGAAGTGGCACCGTGGCGCTGCACCGCGAGTTAACCGTAGTACGAAGTTTGCAGCCAACATCGATCCTAACCGTGAATACACGGCCAAAGAGCTAGCGGCCGTCGCCAGCTATGCCGACTATACGGGAATTGACCTACTGACGCGACGCGTCGCCATGCCGCGGATTACTGCGCCGGGAGCGCCATATCGTATCTTGGGCGCGGATTTTATCGCTTGGACGGAGATCGCTGGTGCGAATCGCCAGCCGATGCAAAGGCGGCTGGCAGCAATGGAACTGCGCTCGTGCAACGAGGATACGGGCGAAATCTACCATACGCACGTCCGCGACGTAACGTACTCTGGTCAAAAGCCTGTGCTTCGCGTCACACTAACGAACGGGCAACAAATCTTGTCCTCGAAGGAGCACCGCTTCCTGACCAAGGATGGCTGGCAGAGACTTGAGGATGCCGTGGGTCTCTCGCTAAGCGCGGAAAACATCGCAACCTGGAGCCGGAACGCCGAGCTTGCGGTTAATGGAATCGAGGCCTATAGAGATCCGCAGTGGCTCGCAGGCTTACGTGACGCTGGACTTTCCGCAGCGCCGATCGCAAAGCATTGCGGCGTCACGATCGACCAGGTAAAGTACCAGTTTCGAAAGCATGGCCTTCGGGCGACAAATCCAGAGGCTGTTTGGCAACGCTCGCACACCGAAGAGCCCTGGAACAAGGGCCGGCGCTATAGCAATCTCACGACTAGAGGCCGGCCTAGCAAGGCGCGAGTGCGGCGAAGGATCGGCGCGTGGACAGTCCAGCACGCGTTCCAGACGCACCGCGCAAATGGCTTCAAATGCGTCTTGTGCGGCTCCGGGCGGCAATTGCAAGCGCACCATATCGACCCAGTCGCTCATAACCCGGCCCGTGCCTACGATTCATCGAATCTGACGAGTCTGTGCGAGGAATGCCACCGCGGGTTACATCAACGGAACCTAGAATTATCGCTTCTACGGCATTTCGAGGAAGGCAAACCCTACGGTTCATTTTGGCCCTCCATTGGCGAGCTCACTTTTCGGAAACCGTTCGTGCCCAAGAAGAAATGGGCCATGGTGCGCCACTTCGTGGCCATCGAATCGATCGAATACGTCGGGGTTCGGGAAACGTACGATATCGAAGTGGAGGGCCCGTATCATAACTTTGTGGCGAACGGTTTTATCGTGCACAACTCCCGAAACAGCGCGAGTTCGCGCGCAATTCCGACGGCGAAACTGATCGAGCGCGTTCTGAAGGATCCCGCGGTTCCGTTGGAGTGGGGAAAGAACAAAGCGGGAATGTCGGCCAGCGACGTGTTGCCGGGTGATGTTGCTCGGGAGGCGGAGCGGGCCTGGCTCGGCGCGCGGGATGCCGCTGTGGCGCACGCGCAACGCTTGTTGGCGCTCGACGTGCACAAGCAGGAGCTCAACCGTCTCCTGGAGCCGTTTCTGTGGCATACGGTGATCGTGAGCGCGACCGAGTGGGAAAACTTTTTCGAGCTGCGCTGTGCGCCCAACGCGCAGCCGGAGATTCGCGCGGCCGCGCTCTTGATGCTCGAGGCGCGCAACGCGAGCGTTCCGCTGGCGCTCGACCTCGGGGAGTGGCACACGCCGCTTCTGCAGCCCGACGAGAGTGCGTTAGACCTCGAGACCCGGCGGCGCGTATCGGCCGCACGCTGCGCGCGCGTCTCGTACCTCACGCATCAGGGCCTGCGGGAGATCGAACGCGACCTCGAGTTGTTCGACCGCCTACGCGCCGATCGCCACTTGAGCCCCTTCGAGCACGTAGCGACGCCCGCACCGGATGGCGGGTTCCAAGCAAACTTTCGCGGTTGGATTCAGATGCGCCGAGAGATTGAAGCGGCGATCGCCAAAGAAGCCAACAGCGCCCCCCAGGTCGGCACCTTGATCGCAAACCACAAGGGGTCGTGAGTGCTGCGCAGCGCCGTGTAGTCGCGCCATTCGAGCGAAACGAGCTGGCCGGCAGTGTAGATCGCCGGCATCGCCGCCGGCACCGGTAGTTTGGGCGGCGCAAGTTCGAAGCAATAGATTGCCGCTGCGATCGCGCCAAACGCTATCAGGCTCGCCCGCAGCTCCAGCCGCAGTTGCACGAGAATCGTCGCAACGACCAGCAAGCTTGCCAGAAAGAGCTGCTTGGCTCCCCACACCGCAATCCACGGAACGGCCAACAAGCAGAGGGCGACCGTCGCAATTGTGCGTTGCCGTCCCGTCGTCTCCCACGCCAAGAGCGTAACCGCTGGGATGGCAAAGCAGAGTTCCTCCTGATGGAGAAACGTTCCGCCGATCACACAGCAGAGGGCGGGAACGAACACGAGCAACGCGCGACGCGGTAACTGGGCGCTCGTTGCGGGCGCGATGACCAGCGCTGCCGCCAGCATGAGCACGTATGAAGCGGCTCCCGCCACGCGCGCGGCCACCGGCGATGCGCCCAGGGTGGCCAGCGCCGACGTAAGGCTATACTGAAATGGAAACAGCAACTCCGACTGCGAGTGCGCCGGCAGCACTGCAACGAGGTACTCCAGGAGGCCGTTCGGGCCGGCAATTGCGCAAGCGAGTGCGAGTAGACCCGCAAGTGCGGCGGCGAGTGCCCAGCGCGCACGCGGCACGAACAGAAACGTTGCTACGACTACCGGAAGGCCGACGATTGGTTCTATGGCGGTGAGCGCCGCGAGCACGCCGGCGAGCGGGTCGCGTCCGCGCTCGAGCGCGAGGCCGCAAAGCACGAGAACCAGGAGTGCAAACGGCACGATCTGAGCGGTATTGAGTTCTGTATAGCCTGCAGAAAGCGCGAAAACGGCGAGGCAAAGCGCCAGCGGAAGGCCGATCGCGGACAAGGCGATTGCAGCCAGCGCTACCACGATGACGATCGCCGCCGCGTCGATCGCGCGCGCGATTGAAAAGTTGGTGCGTGCGAGCGCCATGAACGGTACGAAGTCGTAGGGCGGTTGCGGCGCCGGGACGGCGATGGCCGGATTGCCGGCAAAGAGCTTGCCACGGAAGCTCGGGCCGGTGTTGAACCGGTGCTCGCAGGCGTGCAATGGTTCGTAGGTATACGGGCTCGCGCCGCGGTCGAGCGTCTGCCCTGCGCAATAGAAGTCGGCAAACTCGTCCATCGTTCGCCACGGCACTGCTGGGCCGAGGCGGCTGAAATCGCGCACCGCTGCGATTCCCAACGCCAGCAGGCAAAGCACCAAGACGAATCGGCGGTACGGCTGCGGAATCACGCGGGCGGCTTCACGCCGGGCCGCCGAAGGGCTCGGAACCCGGCAACCAGCAGGGCGCCCAACGCCGCCCACGTCGGGATTTTGATCGCCAGCCACGGCATCGGCGCGGTCCGCAGAGCGAGGACGTATGCGCGCCACGAGTGTTGCGCGAGATCGGTTGGGCGTGCCGCCATCGCAGTAAGTACGGCAAACGGCGCCGGAGGCCAAAGCTCGAAGCAATAGATCGTCGCAGCAAT
>JBEKRW010000185.1:0-7960 GCA_049517595.1 Candidatus Cybelea sp.
CTGATCGTTACCGCCGATCACGGTTGCGATCCGACCGCCCCGGGTACCGACCACACGCGCGAGTTCGTGCCTTTCATACACTTGAGTTCCTCGCCTGGAGCGATGCTGGGTGAAATCGAAGGACTGGACCTTGTAGGTCGTACCGTCGAGAAGGCGATCCTGAGTTGAACGCGATGCAGATGACCGTCAGCGCTCCGGGCGAGCGCGACGTTCCGGAATCGTGGCCGGCGCTCAAGCGATGGATTGACGTCGTAGCCGCCAGCCTGCTGCTCGTCATCTGCGCGCCGGCGGTAATTCTTTCCGCGCTCGCGATCGCGTGCGTGACCGGCGGAACTCCGTTTTTTGCGCAGGAACGTGTCGGCATGCACGGTCGCCGCTTCAAGATGTTCAAGCTTCGTACGATGGTCAACGGCGCGCACGCGCTGCGCCACAGCGTAATGCACCTCAACGAAGTCGACGGCCCCGTCTTTAAGATCCGAAACGATCCGCGGCTCCATCCGCTCGGCCGTTTTCTACGGCGAACGAGCATCGACGAGCTGCCGAACTTCGTCAACGTGGTGCTCGGCGACATGTCGCTTGTCGGTCCCCGCCCCGCTTTGCCCAGCGAAGTAGCGCACTATGACGCGGTAGCGTTGCGCCGGCTGAGCGTTCCCCAGGGCATCACGTGCCTGTGGCAGATCAACGGCCGCAGCGACGTTTCGTTCGAGCATTGGATGGAACTCGATAACCAGTACGTGGATTCGTGGACGCCGATTGGAGATCTGCTCATCATCGCCAAGACCGTCCCGGCGGTCCTACGGAGGAACGGAGCGCATTAAGCCGTACCTCCGGGCCGTCCCGCGGCGCGAGCAGCCGCGCCATCGCGTCTCCATCGCCGCGTCCACGTTCTTTATCATGGGGGCTACGTTCGCATCGACGCTGCTGGGTTTCGCGCGCGAGGTCGTTAGCGCGCGCTACTACGGGACGCGCTGGGAGATGGATACGTTTCTCGCGGCCGCGACGATCCCGACGATCCTTTTCGGCGTCTTCAACGGCGCGCTCGTAAGCGCGCTGGTTCCGACGTTCTCGGAGTATCTCGCGCATCGCAAGGAAGACGAAGCTTGGCGTTTGGCCAGCACGACGGTCAACATCCTGGCGATCGTGGTCACCAGCTGCGCGATCGTTGGGTTCTTCACGGCGCGCTGGTACGTGCCGCTCATCGCCCATGGGTTCCCGGCGCCACAGATGGGCGTTGCAATAAAGATGACGCGCTGGCTGATGCCCAGCATCGTCGCGGTCAGTCTGAGCGGCGTGCTCTCGGCGATGCTCAACGCCTATCATCGCTTCCGCTCGGCGGCGCTGGTCGGCGTAGCCGTCAACATCGTGACGATCGCCTGCGTCGTCCTGCTCAACCACGGCATGGGCATCTACGCCCTCGTCGTCGGAACCACGCTGGGCCTGACGGCGCAGATGCTCGTTCAGCTCCCAGCATTTCTCTCGATCGGCAAGTACCGCCTGATCATCGACCTGCACCATCCCGGGCTGAAGAAGATCTGGGTCTTGCTGGGGCCGATCATCGTCGGCTCGGCTGCGGGCCAACTCGCCCTCTTTTTCGACCGCTTCTTTGCGTCGACGCTCGCGCCGGGGTACATCGCGGGCATGAACTACGCCACGAAGCTCGTGAACTTCCCGCAGCAGATTTTTGCGGCCGCCATCGCGACTGTGATCTTTCCGTTGCTCGCGGCGCAGTTTGCGCGCGAGAACCGCCGTGGCGTGGCGCGCAGCGTCGTTACCGGCTTGCGGTTAGTGAACTTCATCACCATTCCATCCGCCTGCGCGCTCGTCGTCCTCTCGCATCCGTTGGTGCAGGCGCTCTTCGAACGCGGGACCTTTCAAGCCGGCGCGACCGATCTGACCGCCGGACTGTTGCCGTATGCGGCGTTCGGTTTGGTTGCACTGGGTGCCAACGTGGTATTGACCCGCTGCTGCTTTGCCTGCCGCGAAACCCTCTGGCCAGTCACCATCTCGGTGCTTACCGTCGTCCTGAACGTGCTGCTTTCGTTGGTATGGCTGCCCGGCTTGGGCGCGCGCGGGCTGCTGCTCGCAAACTCGACGAGCCAGACGGTGCAGGCGGTGCTTCTCCTGATGCTGACAGCGCGGCTCGTCTCGGGAATCGACTGGGGAGCCCTCGTTCTCTCGATCGGGAAAATCGTCGTCTGCTCGCTTGCGATGCTGGCGGCGCTGCACTGGATTGGGGCGTTGGGCGTGACTCCGGAGGCCACGTTGGCCTCGCGTGCCTGGTTCCTTTTCGGCCAGATCGCAATCGGCGGGACCGTTTTTATCGCATTCGCTCGCATGCTTGACGTGGAAGAACTCGACCTCGCCTGGCATACCATCGTCGCGAAGTTCGAGCGCAACCTCGTGAGCCCGCCGGAGAACCGGGAAGCCCCGATCGCATAATTATTAACTATGATCACCTTTCTTCCTGAAGGCTCGCCTTTTTGCGAGCGCCAACCATCCCAACCCATGCTCTCGATCCTGATGCCCGCATATAATGAGGCTCATTCAATTGCCGAGAACGTGTGCGAAACCGTCGAAACGATGCGCGCGCTCGGGATCGATTTTGAGATCGTCGTCGTCGACGACGGAAGCCTGGACGGAACGCACACCGCGGCGATCAACGCGCTGCGCGCTTGGCCCGAATGCGTGCGCATCGTGCGTTGCCGGCGCAACGAAGGCAAGGGCAACGCGCTGATCTGCGGTACGTCCTATTCGAAGGGCGAGTACGTCGCATTTCTCGACGCCGATATGGACCTGCATCCCGAGCAGCTCGAAAACTTCTTCACGATCATGAAGTCGAGCGGTGCCGACGTGGTGATCGGCTCAAAGTTCCACCCGCAATCGAAAGTGGAGTATCCGCGCTTGAGGCGGATCTACAGTTTCTTCTATTTTATGTTAGTACGTACGCTCTTCGGCTTGCCCGTGCGCGACACGCAGACCGGCATCAAGCTCTTCAAACGCGAAGTCCTCGAGCACGTACTGCCTCGGGTGCTTGTCAAGCGGTTCGCGTTCGATCTCGAGCTGCTGGCCAACGTTCACCATTTCGGCTATCGCATCGTCGAGGCGCCGGTCGTGGTGAACTTCAAACGCGTTTGCAGCCGGCTTCGTCTCCCGGCCGTGTGGAACGTCTTCGTGGATACGCTGGCGATTTTCTATCGAATGCGCATCTTGCGCTACTACGACCGGCCGGATCGCTTCTCCGCGATCGATCGCGCCGGCTCGCACGAAATCGTCATCCCCATACCGATCGGAGAGTAGCCTCGGTTGTCTCGAGGTACCGCGCTGGCGATCTTGCTGCCAGGGCTCGGTGATGCGCTGGCTTGCGGTCCGGTTCTACGCGGCCTCCGGCGCGACGCGTGGTCGGTTGACGCCCTGACCATGCATCCCCCGGTGAGCGACTACCTGCGCGCGCTGGGCATCGTGGAGAACGTTACGCAGCTCCCGCTGCGCCCGACTGCCGCCGACGCTCTTGCGGCACTGCGGGAACTGAGGCCGCGGCGATACGACATCTGCATCCTCCCGTTTCCGGCGACGCGTTGGCAGTACGCTGCGCTGGCGCGCGGAGCCGGTGCGAAGCGGCTCTATATGCACGAATACGGCGGGAGTGCGCGCCTTATTGCGCGGACCGGGCCCAACGTTGCGGTGGCTTTGCGCGGCGGACATCGCATCGCCGAGAACTTGCGGCTCGCACAAGCTATCGGGCTGACGCCGGGAAGCGATGATCTCGAGTACTGGATTCCCGACTCCTGGCGTCGCGACCGCATTGCGGGGACGCTCGGCATTCACCCCGGCTCGATGGCTTGGAAAGGAAACGAGTCCAAGCGCTGGCCGTACGACCGCTTTGCCGAACTGGCACGGCGGCACGTTGCGACGGGGCGGAGCGTGCGCTTCTTTCTTGGGCCGCACGAAGAGACCGAGGCCGCTGCGGTGCAGCAAGATTTTAGCGGCGTCGCGGGAATCAGCATCATTCGCGAGCCGCTCGACGAAGCTGCAAGGCGGTTGGCGGAATGCGAAGTCTTCGTAGGAAACGACGCCGGCTTCAGCCACCTCGCCTCGGGTCTGGGCGTGAAAACGTTAGCGCTCTACGGGATGACGAGCGAGGTTCGGGGCGCGCCGATCGGGCAGGCCATCGCGATGCGCCCATCGCCTTGCCCGGCCTGTCACGACGAAGGCTCGCAGGGCTTCGACTGCGTGTTGCGGATTGAATACCGGTGCATTTTGCGCGACATAGAGTTCGATTCGGTGGCTAAAGTCGTTGACGAACTCTTTGCCGCGACGTTTGTCGAGCAACGCGTGAGTTTGGAAGGTCCATTCAAGCTTTACGGAAAGGCTTACCCGTGAAAGAGGAGACGGCCCGCGCCTCCGCAGCACTGGAGCTGCGCTGGCCGGACCGAGCGGTACTAAGGAGAGCGTTCGTTCCGGCGCTCTTCGTTGCGCTCGCGCTCCTCGTCACCCTGGGATACGGCAGCGGCGTCCAACTCAACGACGGACAGGCCGACCTTCATATCAATCCTTTAAAGTTTCTGTTCTCGTTATTGCACGCGTGGAACCCGTCGCTCTATCTCGGCACGCACACCGGATTTTGGTACCCCTACGAAACTCCGTACGCGTGGATCTACGGAATCGCGCAGATCTTGCACGTTCCACAAGACTTCGCCCAGCGGTTCGCCGTCTTTGCGGTCTACACGGGATGCCTGGCCTCGATGTATTACTGCTTGCGCAGCGTCGCGCCATGGCTCGACGAGACTTCGCGCATCGCCGGCTCGGTCGCTTACCTGTTCAACATGTACGTCGCGCTGAACTCGCAGGCGCAGATCGTCTGGCTGCTCACCTACGGCACGCTGCCTGCAATGGTAGGCATTACCGCACGCGCGATGCGCGGCGAGATGAACGCGTGGCCCGCGGCACTCGGCATTGCGTTGCTTGTGCTGGCCGGAGGCGGCATCAATCCGCCGCTGGTCGCGATCAATGTCATCTTGCTGGCCATCTTCGTCGTTGTGATGTTGGCCTTGAGCGCCGAGCCGGGCGCGATGGCACGGCGCTCGATTCCGTTCATTGCCGCGGCCTGCGTTGCGGCGTTGCTGATCAATCTCTACTGGGTCGTGCCGTTCGTCGATTACTTCCGCAACGTTTGGCTCAACGGCGTGCTGAGCGAAGCGCCGTCGCTGCACAACGCCGCGACGTCGTTCGAGAACGTCCTCCGCGGGCTGGGACATTGGGCGACGTTCGTCTCGTTTTCGGGGCGGCCGTACTTCCCGTGGGCGGCGCCCTACGCTCAAGGCCTTTTTAGCGGGTTACTCTGGTTCGTGCCTATCGTTGCGCTCGGCGGCGTCGATGCGTTCTACCGCTACTTCCCCGGATTTCAGATGTTCCGGTTTTCGTACAAATGGGTGGCGGGCGTCGAGTTCGGGATCAGTGGCCTCTACGGGCTGGCATCGTACGCGCTTCTTAGCTGGCTGCGCGAACAGGTGGCGGCGCGCAATGCGTCCCGACGAGAACGCTTCGGCTGGCTTCCGGGGGCTGCCGCTGGTTTGCTCGTCGCTATGCCGATCATTGTTTTCATTCCGGTCCTCATTCTAAAGATGAACTATCCCGGCGCCGTGATCCCCGCCTGGGAGTACCGTGAAAACGCGCTGTTGGGCAACGACGAGCGCCACCGCGTTGCGCTCTTTCCGACGCAGTTCCTCGAGCAGTTCGACTGGGGAAATCCGGAGTTTTATATCGAGAACTCGCTGATCGACCGTCCGATGATCTACGGACTGCTCGGGAGCGAGCCTTCCCAGGGGACGGACCTTTGGGTCCGCCGAGCCTATCGTGGAACGCGCGAAGGTCTTCCGTTTGCGGCCGACATGTTTCGCGTCCTCGGCGTCGACACGTTCTTGCAGCGCGACGATTTCATTCCGGTGATCGACTTTAGTTCGCCAGACGAGTGGCGGTTCAACACCACGACCTTGACGCACGATCTTCTCCACCGAGTTCTCGGTGCCGTACCCGCGCGTTCGGACGGGCCGTTGCACGTCTACCATTTGAGCGGAGCGTTGCCGCTCGTCTATGGCGTCAGCCATCCGGTAATTGGAACCAACCCCACGTTTTCGGATGGTTATCTCGGAAACATCGAGGCGATGGCACGCGGTGAAGCACGTTTCGATCCGCAAGCGCGTTCCGCCGACGAATTTTCTTCGGCAATGTTGGCGCTCTCTCCGATCCTCCCCGAATCGGCTGAGGAAGCCCGGGATCTGGCCGTCAACGAGGCGTTGATCCACGGCGTTCGGATCCACCCGTCGTCGGTTGCCGCCGACTGGTCGATTCCCTTCGAAGTGAAGACCGGCGGCGTCTACGACGTCTTTGCACGGGACGAAGCGTTGCTCTTCGCGCAGGATCCGCCTCAAACGCTCTCGGTAGATAACAAGAATTTTACCCCGCAAAGTACGGGCGACTGGACGCAATACGGAGAGGTTACGCTTTCGGCAGGGCGCCACGCCGTTTCAGACGGCTACATCGATCAGGATTTGGACGTGGCGCTGGTGAGGGCGGACGATCTGCGGGACTGGCGAGCGCGCATTGCGGCGCTCGTACAGGCCCTTCCACAAAATACTGCCGTCGGCAAATCGGTTTACGCTTTTAATACGAGCGTGACGCTGCCGTCTGCAGGGAGATACCGAATCCAAGCGAGCGCCGTCGGCCCGTTCGGTCCCGATGGCCTCGCTGCGACGCATCTCGTGAAGGGCGCCTCGTATCATGGAACGTTTGCCGAAAATCTTTCGCACACGCTTCCCTACATTTCCGACGCCGGCGTCGTTGGAACGTCGGCGATTCTCATGCCGCCCTCGTGGTACCGCGAAGATCCGGCGACCTATGATTGGCAGCGAGGCGATCCCGAATCGTGGTTTCTCTTCGCTCGCAGCGCCCACGTGCGCGTCTTTGTTCCGGGCACCGGCAACGTCGTCGCCCGGGCTGCAGTCAAAATCAGCCGGCTCCAGGTTGGTAGCGTTCTAAACCTTGCGGTCAATGGCAGCGTGCAACGGACGGTGACGCTCCCTGGTGGGAACGCGGGCGCCCAAGAATACGACACAACCGATCAGCTCGAGGGTCCTCCGCCTGTGCCTGTCGCGGTAGACCTTGCGTTGCGACCAGGCTGGAACGACGTGGCTTTTCTCTTTAAGTCGGCAACCGGCGAGCGTGGCGACTTGGGTGCGGGAGTGATTTCGGCGGCGGTAGCGCCGGATCTCGCGTTCACGGAGATCGGTCCGGCGCCCGGAACGGCACCGGCCGGGCGTGACGGCGGTTTTAGCGCGCAGGCGGTCGCCGGGCCTCCCGGCGGACTCGACGGCGATCCGGATCTCGTCGGCACGGTCGTGTCGAGCGGCGGCGGAAATCCGTGGCTAGCGGTCGCGTTGGGCGCCGGCGGCAACGTGACGTATCGGCTCTTACCCCTTCCGCAGCAGGGTAACTTCGATATCAACTTCATGCACGCGTTCCCAAACGGGTGGTACGACGGCAACCAGCGCGTGCTCGGCATCTGGTTCGTTTCGCGAAACGCGCGACTGAAGCTCTCGGGCCTCTATTACAACTTGCATGCAATGCCGGCACGGGCACTTCGTAACCCGCAATCGCTGGCGTCGCTGCCGCTCAAAGTCGACGGCAAGCGCGTAACGCAACCGGTCGTGCTCTCGCGGGGCACGCATTCGGTGAGAAGCGCCGACCGGGAGGTAAAGATCGGTCTCTTGAGCATGGAACCGGTGTCGCTGCCGAAGACGCGACCGTTTGCACTTGGTTGGCAGCGACGCTCTCCGACGGCCGTCGACGTAACCGTGCCCGTAAATGCCAATGCCGCATCCTTCCTCTTGGTATTCGGCGATGCGTTTCATCCCGAGTGGCAGGCGACCGTCAACGGCAAGCTGCTCAACCACGTTATCGTCAA
>JBEKRW010000186.1:0-5326 GCA_049517595.1 Candidatus Cybelea sp.
CGCCACCGCCGGTGGAAACGGCCACGTTCTACAAACCTCCCTTTATGCGCCTACGACGTGACGAAGCCGACGTCTTCGAGACCGGTTTGCCTTGCCGCATCGAGGATCCTAATGATGATCCCATACGGCGCCTTCGCGTCGGCGACGATCGAAACGTGGTGGTGCGGTTTCTTCTTGGATGCATCGTACATCACGCGGTAGATGCCGGCTTCGTTCGTTTTCTCACCGTCGACGAAGATCACGCCCTTGTTGTTGACGTCAACCTCGATGTCGTTCTTGTTCTTATGCTGCGTCGAACTATTGGGATTCTTATTCGGAAGCTCTTTTTCGAAGCCCGGCGGCGCGACCAGCGCGGCGAGGATCATAAAGATGATGAGCAAGACCAGCAAAACGTCGGTAAACGGCGTGATGTTGATCTCCGCCATCACCTCTTGATCGCCCTGCGAGGATAGCAGTGACACGGTCCTGCCCTACGACGCTTTACTTCGTGCCGGTGCCGGCAGGTTGATAGAGGTCGGTCGGGATCGGCGAGCCGGTGTTGTGGAAGTGCAGCATTTCGGCGAGCTGGTTGGCGGCGACGATCATCTCTTGGTTGTAGTTCTTGATGCGCGATTTAAAGAAGTTGAAGAACACGACCGCGATGACCGCGATGATCAGACCGGTTGCCGTGGTGATCAAAGCTTCTGAGACGCCGGCCGCGACGACCGCCGGGGTCGAGTTACCTTTCAACGCGATGTCTTGGAAGGCGCGAATGATGCCGAGCACGGTTCCGAAGAGACCGACGAACGGCGCTATGACGGCAATCGTGCCGATAATCGCGAGGTTGCGCTCGAGCGAGTTCAGATGCTCCATCAGCGCGATCGAGAGCGCGTCGGTGATGTCGGCGCGATTCTTCTCGCCACGGCGGAGCCCAAACTCGAGAATTCGCGGAAGCATTCCGCGCGTCTTCTTACAGATGGCGATCGCCCCGTCGAGGTCGTCGGCCGAAACCTTCGTGCCGATCTGGCGCAGCAAGCCCTTCGTGTCGCCGTGCTGCATCTGAAAAAAGACCAGGCGTTCGATGACGACTGCGAGGCCGACGATCGAAATGAGCAGGAGCAGCCACATATCCCAGCCGCCCTGCTGCATGAGACCTAAAAATCCCGAAAACACGCCTCTACGACCCTCCAATTAGCGTTGCTGTGCGGCGACCTTCCGCCCCGTGACGGCGACCCATTGGCCTACCCCTGTATAAAGTCCTGTAGCTTTTAGGGGCCGCTCCCCGTGGGAGCGCTCGACCCAGAGTTGAGGTTCTGTTTTACGAACGTTTCGATCTGAAGCGAAAGCGCTTCATTTCCCTGCGCTTTGGCTTGCTGGTCGGCTTTGGCAAACGCATCGGCGGCCTTCTTCTTGGTTCCGTCGTCGTGGCTGGCTGCCCACTGACCCACCAAAGCAATCCCTTCTGCAAAGTTCGCTTGCGGATTATCCGGCTGCAGCGCGAGCGCCTTATCGGCGTAGCTTTGCATCCGCTTATAGTCCGGTTTTGCGCTCTGTGCTACTGCAAACGCAGCTAACACGTTGGCTGTGACGGCAATCGTCGGATCGCCCAGCGCGGCGGCCTGGTCGTAGTCGCGCAACGCGGTCGGCGTATCCTTGGCGACGGCTGCCGCCTGGCCCGACTTGAGCAGGCTTGCGCCCATCGCGCGAGCACCGGCCGTGCTGCTTGGATCGAGCTGCTTGATCTGAGCCGCGATCGCTTGCGCGCTTTGCTCGTCGTTGTTGGCCAGATATGCCTGCAGAAGCTCGGCGTCGATGTTAACCTTCGAGGCGACCGGTATCTTGGAGTCCGCCATGGCCGCGTCGTGGGCCGCCTTCAGGGATGCAAGCGCAGCCGCGGTGTCGCCATTTGCGAGTTGCGCCACGCCTAAAGCGAAGTGCGAGTTGGTATCGGGCACCAGCGCCACGGCTTTTTGCGCGTAAGCCAGGGATTGCTGGGGGTTGTCGGTCGCCCCCTTAACCGCAGCCGCAGCGAAACTTTGCGCCGCCGCCGAGTGGAACTGCGAGCCGATCGCCGGCACCTTATCGAAGGCGGCCGCCGCAGCCGTGAAATCGCCGGAGTCATACGACGCTACGCCCAGCATTTCGCGCAAGGAGTCGTCACCCGGCGAGGAGAGCAGCGCCATCTGCGCTTTGGATTTTGCTTGCGCGTACTGACCCGCGCGAATGAGCGCCGCGACCTGGCTTGCGGCCGGCGACAACGAGGCGCCGGCCAGCGATACGCCCGAACTTTCGTCCGAGCTGCGAACGACCGTTCGGCCGTTGAATCTCAAGGTGAAATCGTAAAAGGCCGCGATCGGCGTGGTTCCGCGGTGAGCCGGCCTGTAGGTCGAACTGTTCGCGATCTCGGTCGCCGCCGCGTTATCGCCAGGGTTCGTCGAGCTGATGATTTTTGTGACCTTGTGCGTCCCGTCGGCGTTGATCTGAACTTGCACGACCACCTTGCCGCTCCCGGCGATCGTCGTCGACGTGGTCCCCTCTTTGATGAGTTTGGCAGGCACGAACTCGGTCGCGTACTGCGCGCGAGCTGGGAGCTGCGTCACGGCCACGATCGTCGCGACGGCGATTGAGAGAGTTCGAACGGTTTGATTCATGGCATCACCTCAGGCGGGGTGGTACGAGGCGAATCGTCGGGCGGCCTGCGATGCCGCTGCAGTGCCTCGACCTCTTTTTCCGTCAGCCCTCGAATGTGGCCCGGTGGCAGCGCTCCCAGCTTCAACGGCCCGAATCGAGTACGCGTTAATTCTAGCACGGGATGGCCGAGCATTTCGAACATCCGGCGCACCTGGCGATTTCGGCCTTCGTGAATCGTCACGTCCACGACCGAGCGGTCGCGCCGTCCGGTGAGGACGCGGACTCTCGCCCCGGCCGCGCGTTCACCATCCATCGAAACTCCCTCCAGCAAGCGCCGCACGTCGCCGGCAGAGAGCCGCCCGGCGATCGTGGCTCGATAGGTCTTGTCGACGCCGAAGCGGGGGTGAAGCAACCGGTGCGCCAGGTCTCCATCATCGGTGAGCAAGAGTATGCCCGTCGTGTCGTAATCGAGGCGGCCGACGGGGAATACCCGCGAACGGCCCTCGAGGAAGCCCGCGATGGTGCGGCGACCCTGGGGGTCGCGCATCGTCGTCACTACGCCAGTCGGTTTGTTGATGATCAGATAGGTCGGCGCCGCCGGCAACCCGACGGGCACTCCGTTGACCTCGACGCGATCCCCGGCATCGACGAGGGTTCCGAGCCGTCGCACGGTGTTCCCGTTGATCCGCACGGACCCGGCGGCAATCAAATCGTCGGCTCGCCGCCGCGACGCAACCCCCGCTCTCGCCAAATAACTGTTGAGCCGAATTGCCCCGTCCGTCACCCTATTAAGTAGACGGCAAGTTTAGGTAGGGGCGTCTAATACTTGCCGTTCCCGCCGCCACCATCTTCATACCCACGGTTCATCGAGAGCGCTTCCTTAGTAACGGTCTGTAAGAACTCTTCGTTGGTACGCGTCTGCGCCATCTTGTCGAGGATGATCTCGGTGATGTCGCCGGTATTGAGTACCGCCGTCGCGCGGCGGAGCATCCAAATCTTACGCATCTCGTCGGGGGTGAGCAGCAGCTCTTCGTGCCGCGTTCCGGAGCGCTTGATGTCGATCGCCGGGAAGACGCGCGACTCGGCAAGCTTGCGAGTGAGATCGATCTCCATATTGCCGGTGCCCTTGAACTCTTCGAAGATCACGTCGTCCATCTTGGAGCCGGTCTCGATCAGCGCGGTTGCGATGATCGTGAGCGAACCGCCCTCTTCGATCTTACGCGCCGCACCGAAGAATCGCTTGGGCTTGTGGAGCGAGGCCGTATCGAGGCCGCCCGAAAGGGTGCGCCCCGAACTCGCTACGACTTGGTTGTACGCGCGCGCCAGACGGGTGATCGAGTCGAGCAGAATCACGACGTCTTTTCCGTGCTCGACGAGCCGCTTGGCGCGCTCCATCGTTAGTTCGGCAACGGCCGTGTGGTTTTCGGGATGCTCGTCGAACGTCGAAGCGACGACGTCGCCGTCGATCGTGCGCTGCATGTCGGTGACTTCTTCCGGACGCTCGTCGACGAGCAGCGCGATGATGTGGGCGTCGGGATGGTTGATCGAGATCGAGTTGGCGATATTCTTGAGTAGCGTCGTCTTGCCGGCCTTTGGCGGCGAAACGATCAGAGCGCGCTGACCCTTTCCGATTGGGCAGAAAAGATCGATGACGCGCGTGGAGAGCTGGGTCGAGCGCACTTCGAGTTTGAAGCGCTCTTGCGGGTAGATCGGCGTTCCCTTTTCGAAGAGTCGCCGGCCTTTGATGTCCTCCGGATCGAGATCGTTGACTTTATCGACGCGAATCAATCCGAAATATTTTTCGCTCTCCTTCGGGCGGCGCGCTTGGCCTTCGACCATGTCTCCGCGTCGTAGCTCGAAGCGGCGAATCTGCGATTGGCTGACGTAGATGTCGTCGTTGCCGACGTAGTAGCCCGCGCGCCGTAAGAAGCCGTAACCCTCGGGCAGCACGTCGAGAATGCCGCTGGCAACCTCGATGCCGGATCGCGCGATCTGGCCTTGCACGAGCAGCGTGACGATCTCGTCCTTCTTGAGCTTTGCGGGTGTAGGAAGCTCGACTTCCAGCTCCTTTGCAATCTCAATCAACTCCGTCTTCGTTTTTTCGGAGAGCTGGGCGGCCGTCAGCATCGGCGGCACTTCGATCTGCTGAGGAAGCTGGTCTTGGAACGTGCCGGGATGTTGGCCAAAATGGTGGCGACGGCGAGGGCGGCGGCGCCGGCCTCCGCCTTGTGGAGGCCGCGAATCGTTATTTAGCCGATGCTCGATGTTGGGCCGATGTTCTGTTTGCAGAAGAGTTCTCTCTTATGGAGTCGCGCACGCCAAACTTCGAGATCGACGGAGAGGCTGCCGTCGCAATCAGATCGGTGGCGTGAGCGGTGAGGGTGTCAAGATGTCGCGGCTGTCAACAGATGACCGCTACGCGACGCTCACACTATAGCATAAGCCCCCGGCGGCGTTCAAGCCGGGCTCAGGCGAGCCGGTCCGCTCACGTAGGGGCTTCCAGCAAGGTAGAATCGCAGGCGATGATCCGCCGCTCGGGTTATCCCGATGCGCGGGCTGCGGCGCACGCGGGCCGGAACCCAGTCGTCACGCGCCAGCCAAAGGACGGGGTTTGAGAAGAGATCGATGCCGTCGAAGGTCCGATCGATGGCGAGCGCGCCACAGAGGCGGCCCGGGCCGCGACAAAGATCGCGCGCTCCCTCGACGCCTCGCCGGC
>JBEKRW010000187.1:0-5268 GCA_049517595.1 Candidatus Cybelea sp.
TAGTCGGCGCCTTTCCGGGCCGCGACGCGCTCGAGCGTGGTTCCAATGGCGTGCATCTCGACGATTTCGTAGACCGTCAGTGGAAAGCGCGGGTCAAAGCGACGTTTGTTGCACCGGGCGCAACTCGAAGGCTTGCTTGGCCGGCTGCGCCGCAACGCCTCGAGCCCGCAGTGCTCGCAACGGAGAATGTAGCGCTTGGTCGATTCCCGGACCGGTGGGGCATTGCCAAGATCGTGATAGATGGAGGACAGACCGCACTCGCGCAGCTTGCGCTTGAAGCGTACGCCGTGCCCCGTTTCCTTAAAGCGGGCAAAGCACCACGCGTGAATCATCTCGTGAAGAAGCGTCTCCTTCAGCGCGTCGGGCCGCCGGCCGAGCTGTTTTGACGAAAGCTCGATGAGCAGCGGCTGGCCCGTGTAACTGATGCGTCCCGCCGAGTTTGAAAATCGCGCGTTATAGCGAATTCGGCAGCCAGGGACCTCTCCGTGAAAAAATTCATAGTTCAGGCGCGCAAAAAGCAGCTGAAGATCGGCTTCGGGGGGCAGCATTGCATGGTTTTCTTCGGGATGCGTCCAACCGATTCTTCGTGCCGCCAAAGCAGTCGGGCGGGCTTCCGCTGCGGATTTACCTCCCGATCTTCCTGGTCATCGCTGCGATGTTTCTCGGCATCATGGGGTTATTGGTGGCCGTCGGGTTCGGGGTGACCGGTTCGGTCTTTGGGAAGGCCGTCACGACTAAAACTGCGGCGCAGATGCCGCCACAGGGCTCGCAGAACGACGTTGAGGGCGGTCCGCCCGCACCCGTCGTAGCCGAGTTACGCAAGCTGCGGGAGCGCATCGCCACCCACCCCGGAGACGACGTCGCCTTGGCGCAGCTCGGCGATATGTATTTGGCCTCGAATCACTTCGAAGAAGCGATTCCGCTCTACGAGCGGGCCCTACGCGCAAACCCGCGGAATGTCGCGGCGCAGGAGGGTCTCGCGCAAGCGCGCCAAGCGCTGCGTCAATGAACGTTTATATCTCCTGCGATATGGAGGGCACCGCGGGACTTTGCTCGTGGAAGCAATGCGACCCCAGCGACACTCACGAGTATCCCGTTTTCCGCTCCTACATGACGCAGGAAGTGCGCGCGGCCATCGAAGGCGCGCGCGACGGCGGCGCGCGCCGAATCGTCGTCAACGACTCGCACTGGTCCATGCGAAACCTCTTGCTCGACCAGCTCCCCGCAGACGACGATCTGCGCATAATTTCGGGCGCACCCAAGCCGTGGAGCATGATGCAGGGTTTCGCCGCCGGCACCGACGCGGTTTTCTTTACCGGCTATCACGCGAAGGCCGGCGACGCCGCGACGCTAGCCCATACCTACTCCGACGACGTCTATCGCGCGACCGTCAACGGCACGCAGTGCAGCGAGGCGTTGCTCAACGCGGCGCTGGCCGGCAGTTACGGCGTTCCCGTCGTTCTCATTACCGGCGACCGCACGATCGTCGAAGAGTGCCTGCGCGTTATGCCGTGGGCGACCGGCGTCGCCGTGAAGGACGCGATCGGATTCTCGGCCGTTAACTCCTTGACGCCGCAGGCAGCGCGCGAGGCGATTTCCGCCGGCGCACGCGAGGCGATGGGTCGCATCGCACAAGCGACGCCTTTCACCTTTCAGGCCCCGTTTGAGCTCACGATCGAGACGGCCCACGTCGAGCATGCGGATTTCATCGAGCTGATGCCGGGCTTTGCCCGAATCGGCGGCCGCGCCGTGCAGTTCGCCGGGGGCGATTATCCGAGCGTGTTTGAGGCCTTTCTCGCCGCGACCCGCATCGCCGCCGCCGCCAATATCGCCGGATGAACCTTTACATCTCCAGCGATATGGAAGGCATCGCCGGAGTTTGCGCGTGGCAACAGGTGGATGGTCGAACGCCGCACCCCGAGTACGAGATCTACCGTCGGTACTATACGCAAGAGGTGGCCGCTGCGATCGAAGGCGCGCGTGCGACCGGCGCCGGCGAAGTGCTCGTCAACGACTCGCACGGAGCAATGCGCAACCTCTTGCTCGACGAGCTTCCCGACGATGTGCGAGTCATCTTCGGGAACCGCAAACCGTTCTCGATGGTGCAAGACGCTGACGGCGGCTTCGGCGGCGCGTTCTTCATCGGCTATCACGGGGCGGCTGGGGATGCCGAGGCCGTGTTGTGCCACACGTATACGCCCTCGATCATCTACGACGTCCGCGTCAACGGAGTCCGCTGCGGCGAGGCCACCCTCAACGCGGGCTTGCTGGGATTTTACGGCGTTCCACTGTTATTGGCAACCGGCGATCGCACGACCGTCGAGAGCATCACGCGACAGATGCCCTGGGTGCGCGGCGTCGTCGTGAAAGAATCCATCGGAAACTTCGCGGCCGATTCGATGATGCCGGCAGCAGCACAGCGCGCGATTCGGCGCGAAGCGCAAGCGGCGATCGCTTGCGCGGCTGCCGCGAAGCCTTTTTGCTTCGAGCCTCCGATCACGCTCGACGTGCAGTTCGTCACGGCGGCACAAGCGCATCTCGTCGCTACCATTCCCAGCTTCGAACGTACCGGTCCGCGCAGCGTTCGTTTCGTGCACGACTCCTATCCGGTGGTCTTCAAGGCATTCGTCGCGGCCTGGCGATTGGGCGGCCAAGCGTAGCTCCGACCGTGTCGCAATAATGTCATCCTGAGCGCAGTAATGTCATCCTGAGCGCAGTCGAAGGACGAAGGACAATGGATCAAGCCCCGGCGACCGTCGATGCCTACGCGATCTGGCTTCATGCTCGCTCTGCCGTTACGAGCGCACATTATCCGGACAGTCTCACCTATACGATTGCCGTCAGCGGGCTCGACGGAGAGACGCGGGTCGCCGACCACTATCGCGCCTCCGCCGACCCCGGTGACGGAGCGATTCGCATTTTTCCGATCAGCGACGAACAACTGGCAAAACCGCCGCCGGTGCCGCACGGCGTCAACTTGAACGTCGGCCTGCAGCTGTGCATGGCGAAGGGTGGATGCACGGACGAGCAAATTCCCGTCGGTCACCCGCAGCCCTATGAGGATTTGCTGGGCGAGCCGCTCTTAGCGCCAACGTATATGTTTGGCCTGCGCTACGAGTCGGCGCGCGCGGCGGCAACGTCTGCTGAGGCGGACGGCTCGTTGCGGGTCATTGCGATTGTCTCGTCGCGTTCACCGGACTATAGAGTATCGTTGATCGACATACCACTGCTCGACAGCATACCGACATACCATCTGCAGCTCACGCCGCTTCGCCGGCCGAAAGATAACCGCTTGCGCGAGCTTTGGATCGGCACCAGCGATTACTTACCGCGAAAAGCAATCGTCGCCGGAAACTTTACTCTAGCTCCGCTCGTGGACGTGCCGTGGTCGGTTAATTTCTCGATCCTCGACGGCGCGCCGTATATAACGCGCGAAAGCGCCGTCGATACTCTTTACCTCGCGCATCGTCGCGTTGTCCGAGAAGCAACAATCGCCTTCGAAGATATCCACGAACGCAGCTCCACGATCTACGACGTGCCGCTCATCGAGCCCGACGCGCAAGACACGACGCTCGTCGAGCCAGGCCCCTAGGACCCCCTCTAGGTTCCTTAGAGCAGGGGAGGAACGTACGCGCAAGAAACCGCTTGCTTCGAGAGGAGAATGCATTGAAAATCTGGAGACCATCCATCGTCACCCTGACGGCGGTAATCGCGCTCTTATCCGTCCCTGCGCTTAGTTCCGCATCGGACACGAGCGGCGTGACGGCAGCGATCGATCATGCGGTTGCGGCGTTTAATAAGGGCGATATGAACGCGTGGGTCGCAGCGTGCGACTCGCCGGCATCCATCATCGACGATTTCGCGCCGTATAAGTGGCAGGGCAGCCGGGCCTGCGCCGACTGGGCCAGTGCGTACGCCGTCAGCTCAAAAAAGAATGGGATAACCGACGGGGTCGTTACCCTGGGCACTCCGTGGCACGTCCTGATTGACGGCGAACACGCGTATGCCGTCTATCCCGCAACCTTCACGTACAAACAACGTGGGAAACCAAAGAAGGACAACGCTACTTTTGCGCTGACGATGACGAACACCAGGAGCGGCTGGCTTATCTCGGAGTGGGCCTGGTCCGACCGCTAGACCCGTCAACCCCGTTACGACGCGACTGCCGGTGAGCCGAGCGCGATCGCGATATCAACGACGTCTTCTTCGTTCAGCGAGAGGCGGCGCATCGCGACCTCGTAGAGCTCAATGGTCTCTTCGCTCTTGCTCGAGGCCGCGCGCTCTTCGCGAAGTCGCTTCACTTCGTCGGTCACGCGATGCGCCAGTTCAGAGGACGGCTCGACGCCGGCGTGCGCGAGGCGTTGGGCGTGGCGGCGCAGCGTATCTTCGACGAGCGCGGCGCCCGTATGTTTTCCGAAGACCCAGGTCGTGCCCGCGCCGACCAGTTCGGCCGGAACGGCTTCGTACATCCGGTGATCGATCAGCATTGCCTGGGTGTGGATGCCGGACTCGTGCGCAAAGACTTTGGAGCCGACGATCGGCTCGTGCTGCTGCAGCGGGATGCCGCTCATTCGCTCCATGAAGCGCGCCAGTTCGCGCAGTTTTCCATATTTGAAGCCCGGCAGCTCGATGCCGTAGAGAACGCGCAACGCAACGACGAACTCGTGCAGCTTTACATTACCGGCCCGCTCGCCGTAGCCGTTGGCCGTTACCGACACAACCTTGAAGCCGCACGAAACGGCCGCGATCGCGTTAATCGTACCCAGACCGTAGTCGTTGTGAAGGTGTGCGACGATCGGTAGCCCTTCTGGCAGCGCCGCGACGATGCGCGAGCAGTACCAGCGCGTCGCTTCGGGCGTCAGCGTCCCCACGGTATCGGGCCACGCCGGGCGCGTGCCGCCGGCCTCCCGGCCGGCCTTGAAATACTCGACGAAATACTCGACGTCGCCCCGGCTGCCGTCTTCGGCGCCAAACTCGATGCGCTCCACGCCGCACTCGCGGGCGTGCCGGATCGCATCGCACTGCATACGGATGTTCGCCTCGCGGTAGAATGCCAGCGGCAGATCGAGCCACTCGCGCTCGTCGCGTCCCTCGTAACGCAACAACGTCTTGCCGATCTTATATTTCAGATGCAGATCGCTGCCGCTGGTAAAGATAAAGAACGTCACTTCGCGCGGCTCGATGCCGGCGTCGCGCAGCGTCTTGACCGTGACGTCGATGTCGCTGCGGCTGCTGCGGCACATCACCACGATCTCGACGTCGCCGAGT
>JBEKRW010000188.1:0-5263 GCA_049517595.1 Candidatus Cybelea sp.
GTAGGGTGCAATCTCCGACGGACTCGTGTACACGTACGCCTTCTTACCAGCCTGGCCGGGACATTTGTTACCGCCGCCTTCCGTACCAAATTCGTCCATCGCGCCGCCATCGTAATCAGTGAGGAAGTTGTGTCGGCCGTGAGCCCAATCGCACGGCTCGGATAGATCCTCCGCTTGCAGAGGGACCCACTGGTCGCCGCTCGGACATCCGTGCGAACTCGTCGTCTGCGGCTGGGAGTCCGATCCTTTCATGCATCCGCCGGTCGCTCCGTCCGCGCCGGGGAACGTCGCAAAGAGATTGTCGAAGCTGCGGTTCTCTTGGATGACGATCACGACGTGCTGGATGTATTTGGAACTACTCCCACCACCCGAGCTACGCTGAGCCTGCTGCAGCGTCGAGGGAATGGCGTCCGGCCGTTCGCCGCCGCAGCCCGGCAGCAATGCAACGGCGACGCATGCGGTTAATGCGAAATGCAGGGTGCGAATCATTCCCGAATCGTTCACGGTCTGCCTCGCCGGACCATTCTCTCGGTCGCGCCGGGAACCAGCGACCGCCCGCTACCGCAGGCTCCCGCCTACTCCGTATCTACAGGGAGTCCCGACGGCTTCTGATGTAGGAAGTACGACTTCGAATACTTCGAGGGAATCACCGTAAAGCTGCGCGGAGTTTGGTTGAAGTCGAACATGTCGTCCATGCTGTTGCAGCGCTGGTCGGTCGTTCCCAGGCTCCCCAGAGCAAACGTTTCTTCGATGAACGCAATGATGCTGCCGAACCCGTAGACGGTGTTCGACACGTAGCCCGTCTGGCTCGACGAGGTTTCACGCGCGTACGGCGAGATCACCAGCATCGCCACGCGAAAGCCGGGGCCGCCTTGATCGTCCGGCGTGGGCGGCGCCACGGGGTCGTAGAAACCGCCCCAGTCGTCCCAGACGACGATGATCGCGGTCGAATCCCAATACGAGCTTTGCCCAATCGCGTTAACCACGCTGGCCACCCACGACGGTCCCGTATCGGAGGCGTAACCCGGATGGTCAGAGTTCGCTTCGTCGGGGATCACCCACGAGACAGCGGCGAGGTTGCCGTTGGTGATGTCGTTGAAAATGTTGGTTTCGGGCCAGTTGACGTTGGTGCCCCACTCGGGACCATAGCGCACCGGCGCGACGACGTCAAAAGCGTTCCACAACGCGCCGGGCTGGCTTGGCGCGAGTTTGGGTACGTAGTATTTCCACGAGACCGGCGGCGATTTATCGTCCATCAGATCGCGCAGCGTCGTGTAGCTCGAGCTCCCGTACGGAAAGACGTTCGAACACGGAAAGGGTCCGGTGGCGTGCTGGACTTGCAGGCTGAGGGTGATCAACGACGTCGCCGTACCTGCGGCCGCGTCGCATCCCCAGATCTTCGCCGATGTCGGATCGTCGATGAGGCTCGCGCTGCTGCCGTAGCCACCGTCGAGCGCGGTGCCGCCGCGAATCAGGTCCTGATGGGCCGTGAAGCTTCCGCTGCCTTGCGTTTGGAACATCGCGTTCGCGAGGCCGTACGTTTTGGCCATCGTCCAGTACGGTGCGATTTGGGTCGGGTCCACGTATTCGTAGGGCTTCGACTTTTCATTCTTGCCGGTCGACTGAAACACGATCTGGTTAAAGCCGTCCATCTTGCCGCCGTCGTACGCCGTCACGTATGACACGTAGAGATGGTTGAGGTTGAGCTTATCCTCGAGATTGACCTCGGTCAAGGGAATCGATATCGTCTTTGCGTGCTTGCCTTTACCCTGTCTGCCCTTTCCGACGACCGTTCCGGTCACTCCGGGAAATTGCGCGAAGAGGTTGTTGAAGGTGCGGTTCTCTTGCACGATCAGAACGACGTGCGAGATCGGCGAACTGCCCGAACCCGAGCCGGAATGGATCGTCGTATGCGGCGGCACCGTCGCGGCACTCCCGCCGCTGCATGCGGCCAGTACGCTCGCTGCCGCCGCGCTTAAAAAAAGGCTACGGAGTGATCCGAAAGACCGTGCCAAAACCATTTCCCCCCTGTGAGGTCGTGCCGTAAAGCGTGTCACCCACGGCCAGCAGGGTCCCCATTGGATTCGTGCCGTCGGGTTTCCCTTTGAAGCTGTAGAGTACGCTTTCGGTGCCTAACAGCGTCACCTTGAAGATTGCGCCTTCCCCCAAACTGCCGCCGTTGTACGCCGTGCCGTACAGCACGCTACCGTGAAGGGTCAGTCCCGCGCTCGGGCAGCTGCCGTCCTCTGGATGGTCGCCAAAGTTGTAGAGCACGCGCTCCGTGTACTTCGAGCGGGACTTCGCCAACATAAAGACGGTGCCGTCCCCGTGCGTGCCGCCCGAACAGGTCGTGCCATAGAGAGCGCCGTCGATCGCGACCAAACCTGCGTTGCGGGGAACGGCGCCGTCGGATCCCCCTCCGAAAGTGTGAAGCACGCTTTCCGTCCCCGAAGGGGTGACGGCAAAGACCGTTCCTTCACCGGAGCCGCCGTACTGCGTCGTTCCATAGAGCACGCCGTTGACGGCGATCAGATTTGCGTTTGGAGTTGCCCCGTCCGCACCGTGAAAGTTATAGATGGTGTGCTCGGTCCCGTTCTTAGAAACCTCGAAGACCGTTCCGCTGTTGCCGCTCCCGGTTCCCCCCGCCGATGCCGTGCCATAGAAGTCGTTGTCCAACTTGATGAGACCGGAATACGGGTTCGTCCCAGAACGTTGCGTGAAACTGTAGAGGATGCGTTCTGCACCGGTCACGCCAACCCTGAAGAGACTGCCGGCGGAGCCGGCGCCGCCATCAGCCGTCGTACCGTAAAACTCGCTGCCTACGGCGAGAAGCCCTCCAAAGGGCGATTCTCCGTCACCTGCGTTTCTAAAGCTATAAAGGACGCTCTCTTTATCGGTTTTAGTCAGCGAAAAGACCGTTCCCTCGGAATCCTTGCCGCCCAAGCTCGTCGTGCCGTAAAGCGTTCCCGAAACCGAAACCAAACCGGCTTCGGGATATCTACCGTCGGGGCTGTTCCGGAAACTGTAGAGCGGTGCGTAGTTGTTGGTCGCGGGCTGCACGCGCTGCGCAATGACGCCGCCCGGCGCGGCCGAACCCCCGGCACGCGCGCAACTTGCGAGCAGAACCGCGGCAAGTAACAGGAATGTTATCCGCATAAGATCGCGTTGCTTACTCCTCTTCCCCTCCGAGCGAACAGAGCTGCCGGTATTCCTCGTCGTCGAGCGCCAACCCCGTGGCGCCTACATTCTCTTCCAAGTGCGCGACCGACGACGTTCCCGGAATCGGCAGCATCGCCGGCGAGTGTCGCAGCAGCCACGCCAGCCCGATCTGCCAGACCGGCATATTGCGCCGCCCAGCAACCGAAGAAAGCGCTTGATTTGCCGCGAGGTCCCCGCCGTCGAGCGGAAAGTAGGGAACGAACGCGATGCCGTTTGCTTCGCAATACTTCAGCACCGGTTCGCTCGTGCGATTGCCGACGTTGTAGTTGTTCTGAACCGAGACGATCTCGACGATCTTCTGCGCTCGCTTCAGTTGCTCCAGATCCACGTTCGAAAGGCCGACATGCCGGACTTTTCCCGCTTCGCGCAGCTCGCGCATCGCTCCGATCTGATCTTCGAACGGAACCTCCGTGTCGATCGCATGCAACTGGTAAACGTCGATCCGGTCCACGCGCAAACGGCGCAGGCTCCCATCGCACGCCTCCCGCAAATGTTCGGGCCGGCAGTCGCGCTTCCAGTCACCCGGGCCGCCGCGCGTTAGGCCGCCCTTCGTCGCGATCACGAGGCCGCTAGGATAGGGATGCAGCGCCTGCGCAATCTGCTCTTCGTTGACGTGCGGGCCGTATGAGTCGGCAGTGTCGATGAAGTTCACGCCGAGCTCGAGCGCGCGGCGCAATACGCGCAGGGCATTCTCGCGATCGGCCGGCCATCCCCAAATGCCCGGGCCACAGAGACGCATTCCGCCGAATCCTAGCCGGCGAACCGTCAGCTCGTTTCCGATGGTGATCGTGGATGAGCGATTCATTGATGGCGCCTTCAACGCGCAAAAAGAAAGACCGCTCGGCGTTTGCCGAGCGGTCTTCCGAGACCCCCAGAAAGGGTTACTTAACGACCGGTTTGCTCGGGACCGGGTTCGGGTTCATATTCATGTTCCCGTTGCTGCGCGCCGTGGAGCTTTCGGTCGCAGTCTTGAAGTGCGACTCAGCCTGCTTCTGCGTCTCGCCGATCATCTCGGCGATCTTCAAGGTGGAGGCTTTGCGCATTTCGAGAAGCTGGCTCGCGAATCCGAAGGACATTTCGACGAGTTGCGTCGGCGTGGGGACGTTCTTGAACTCCGGCATCTGAGCCGGATTTTCGCTGAACTCCTTAGTGAACTCGTGGAACGAGTTCATCGCCTTGAGGCTGGCGTCTTGGGTCTGCTTGATGGCCGCGAGGCCCTCTTCCTGAAACTTGTTCATGTATTCGGTAACGTTGACGGTCATGGTGCTCGGCTCTCCTTGTATTACTTTTGTGATGCGCTAAGTATACCAAGCACGTGCTGCGTCTGTCAACTACCGGCGGTGAAACTCCGGTAAATCCGGATCAGGCTCTCCTTCTGATCGGTGCTGAGGCGGGGGTCGACCTTTATCGCATGCTCGACCCCATGGTGGCTCTCGTCGCGGGGGCCCGAGTTGTCCAGCAGTCCAGCCTGCGAGTACATGGTCTCCGCTGAGAGGTGCAGCGCGCCGGCGATGCTTTTGAGCACGTCCGCCGAGGGCTTATACAGGCCACGCTCCACCTGACTAAGGTAGGGATTCGAAATCTTGGCGATCTCGGCGAGCTGCCGCATCGAAAGATTGGCCAGCTCCCGCTGAGAGCGGATGAAGTCGCCCAGGCTGCGCCAGGCGCCGCTGGCTGGGGTCCTCTCCTCGTCGTCACTCACGATCGTACCTCTGCTTTCTGAGCATCCTTGTCCTGAGCGGAGTCGAAGGGCCGCACGTAGCTGCCCGGCGCCGGCTCGCCGGCCGGCAGGTCGTACGGCGCCCGTAGCGGTCCGCCGCGACCGTCGGCCCAGGCCGCCCAATCCTCCCACCAGGAGCCCTGACGGCGATCCGCGCTCTCGAGCCACTCGTCGGCGCTCTCTCCCCGAGTCGCGTGCGGCTTGGTGTAGTGCCAGGTCTTCTTGCCGCCGGGCGGATTGACGATCCCCGCGATATGCCCAGAGTTGGTCAGTACGTATTTCGATTCTCCGCCGACATATTGCGTCGTCAGATAGGTCGCGCGC
>JBEKRW010000189.1:0-5257 GCA_049517595.1 Candidatus Cybelea sp.
CCCATCTCCAATGGCATCGTCGTATCGTCGGGCGGTAAAACCATTTTGCATTTCACGATTGAGGGCAGCCCCGGCCGCAATGCTAAGGCATCGGCCAGGCTTAGCGGAAAGACGCTCAAAGGAAAGGCGAAGGTCCCGCCGCACAAAGGCCCCGCAGTCCTGTTTAAATACACGACGACGGAGGCGTAGCTGAGGGTGGAAACCGACCTTGTCGACCTATTTCGACGGCTTGGTGCGCCGTCACCTGAAGACTGGGCGCACTCACAGGTCGCAGAAGGGATTCCCCAGCTCGCACGCTTCGTCTTTCTCAAACAAGCGTGGTCCAACGTTGTACCGGAAGGCAACACAGCATGGATCGAGGATGCGATTAGGTCGGCAAAGGCCCAGCCCGACGCCCCATATGCCGGGTTGGGTGCAGCACTTGCGCGATGCAAAGCTGCCGGTGCATCATCCGACGACCTCACCGAAATCGCGCGCTGTGTCCAGGCGGAATTGTTTTTTGCAATTGCATACCTCCTCGAAGGACCGTCGGATGACGCGGGCGTTGACGTGGGTGTTTCATGGGGCCTGTTTGAGACCGACGAGCGTGGGCATCCGACAAGACGTCGGATCGGCGACCTCCACGAATCGGTGTTGGAACTCGACCCGACCGGTCGCGAGATGCGACCGAAGTCATCCGTCTAAGGTTGGACGATCGCGAGTTTCTTTGTCGTTCGTCACAGTGAGGAGCGAAGCAAGATGAGGATCTTGGATTTTAGCCGCCGTGTATTAGGCATCTGCGCAGCCGTGACGATGCCGGCAGCGTGCGCGCCGGGTGCAATGCCGCAAACCTCCGCGCGTGCAACGCACGCCGAGCGTGGCGAGCAAACCTTCTCGTTTACTGGGGAGCCGCAAACCTTCGTCGTTCCTCGTGGTGTCAAACGCATCAAGGTTACGGCGTACGGCGCGAGTACCAATAGCGCTCGGGGAGCGCAAATCGCCGCTACGATCCCCGTCACACCTGGAGAGTCTTTGACTGTCGTCGTCGGCGGGTCGCCGAAAGGGCGAGCCAGCGGGTTCAACGGGGGAGGAGATGGCGGCGAGGCTCAAACCTGCGGCCGCTGCATCGGCTCAGGTGGGGCCGGCGCCTCCGACATGCGCGAGAACGGCAGTAAGCTGAGCGATCGCGTCATCGTCGCTGGCGGCGCCGGGGGCGAGGGAGGGGACGGAATTCATCCACGCGGCTATCACGGTTTTTGGAACGAGGACGGCAGAGGCGGGCACGGCGGCGACGGCGGCCTCCACGCTCTAGCGGGGAAACCCGGAACGATTCTACCGACTTCGCAGGGTGCCACCGGCGGCTATGGCGGCACGGGCGCTACCGCAGCCAAGGGCGGCCGCGGGGGCGCTGCGGGCGAAGCCGGCGCAAGTTGCTGGAGCGGTTCGCGAGGAAACCGCGGTGGAGTCGGCGTGGGCGGCTCGGGCGGCATCAATGCTGGCGAATTGGCGCTGAGATACCAGCCTTCTGGATGCGGTAGCTGCACGAGTGGTGCTGGAGGTGGCGGCGGTGGCGGCTACTTCGGCGGCGGCGGGGGTGGCGGCGGCGGAAGTGAATGCGAGGGTGGGGGCGGCGGCGGTGGTGCGGGTGGCGGATCGTCGTATGTGGAGAAGACCGCAACCGGCGTGACCTCGCGAAACGGCGGAGCCGGTGAAGGCCCCGGCGAGATTATCATTTCCTGGTAAACAGGCGATGAAGCTTTTTCCAACGCTTCCGTGTGTCACTCGCCGTGGAAGAGGAGCGTCCCGCACCCCAGAGTAGCGTCCACTGGAGAAGGGAGTTGCGACATGGATGATCTAGATCCGACATGCACTGATCCGGACAAGTATAAGACGATCTTCGAGAACGACCGAGTACGGGTTCTGGACTACCGAGACACGCCGGGAGCGAAGACGAAACCACATCGGCATCCTAACAGCGTGCTGCTAACTTTGTCTGACTTCCGGCGCCGACTGACTGTTGGCGATGACGTTAAGGAGCTAGCTGTGGAAACAGGTCGGGCGCTCTGGCGCCCCGCCGAAATCCATACGGGCGAGAACACAGGGACCACCAATACGCACGTCGTCTTCGTAGAGTTGAAAGACTTGACCTAAGAAAGCGGCACCCTTGCGCCCTTGGCTCCCACGGAGCGATGCGATGGAACTGAGACGCGGCGCCGAACGTCCTTACTCTCAAGGAGCAAGGCAGATGAAGAGCTTAGGTTTTGGCCGCGTTACGCTAAGCAGTTGCGTGGTGGCGGTAATGCTGGCAGGGTGCGGCGTCCTTCGACAGGCTCAGGATGACATGCAGCCGCCGGTCGGCTCGCCGGAAGCGATGTCGCAAACCTCCACAATCACGCCGTGCACCGTGCGGCGCGCCGTTTTCGGCGTCGCTGCCCCTGATTCGGCAAGACGCGGCATCTATGCCAGCGAGGAGCAGTCTTCAGAATCAGATGTCTTCGGTTATCCAAGCAACAATCGGAATAACAGAGGACCGATTTGCAGCGAGAACTCTCAGCCGACGTACGATCTTGCCGTTGATGACGGAGGCAATCTCATCGTTCCCAACCCTTCAGATACCGTCACGGTCTTTAAGGGACCAGGTATGTGCGGGCGAGAGCTCGGAACGCTTCAAACGATGTACCTTCCCGTCGACGCAACTAGCTCTAACGCTGCAAGTGGAACGATCGCGGTCGGGATCGTTCTGGATGGCCAAAGCGGCGACGGCAGCATTCAGCTTTGTACGCTGAAGAGGGGCTGCTATGCAAACCTAACGGATGGAACTCAGATGGACTTCGTAGCTGCCGTTGCGATGAGCAAGAAGGGCGACTGTTGGGCGTCATCCGCAGTACCTACGGCGCTCACGTATTTCAAAGGCTGTTCGGCAACTGCACAATCCGCGACGGGCTACGAAAACTCAGACGCCGGTGGCCTCGACATCGACAATAATGGAAACTTGGTCTCCATCAGCTGTTCGGAGGTGAGTTGTTCCACTCCACTGTTGTACGTTTATTCTGGATGTGACCCGAAGTGCAAAAAAGTAGGTGGACCGTTCCCATTGCAAGGTGCTTCGTGGTACGGTCACCTCAATGCCAGCGGTACCCGGTTTGCTGCAGCTGATTACGAGTACGGCCAGATCGATATTTACGAGTACACGCCGACGAGCGTTAGGTACATGTACAGTTTCAATAACGGACTGTCGGCGGGTGAACGCATGGGCGCGGCATATAATCCGCGTTCGAAAGAGTAAGGGGTGAGGCGAATGCATCTCTCGCAAGGACGAACTACGCTCACGAGCGGCATAGCGGCGGCAACGCTCGCAGGCTGCGGCGGATCGCAGGGCCCAGTATGGCCCCTCATGCTGCTGGCTGGCTGCTATGAAAACTGAACCCCAGCGCCGAACGTTTCTAGTCGAAGTGGTCCGGCTTCAGGAGGCGTGAAGATGAGGATTCTAGGTTTTGGTCGTTACACGCTAAGCAGCTGCGCGGTTGTGGCAATGCTCGCAGGGTGCGGCGCCCTTCGACAGGGTCAGGATGACATGCAACCGCCGATCGGCGCGCCGGCCTCGACGATCTCGCACCGTAGCCTGCACCCAACGTCGTCGTCGCCCTACAAGGTAACGTACTTCTTTGGAGGGTCGGGGAATGCGGCGTGGCCGGAGGCGCCTTTGATCAACGTGAACGGTACGCTTTACGGCACGACCTACGCTGGGGGATCGGCCAACCGCGGAACGGTTTACAGTATAAGCACGGACGGCGCCGAGAACGTCTTGTATAGTTTCGCCGGCGGTTCTGCGGATGGATCGAGCCCGACGGCGCGGCTGACCAACGTGGACGGCACCTTCTACGGGACGACGTACGACGGCGGACCGTCCAACGCCGGAACCGTTTACAGCATCGGCGCGAGCGGCGCAGAGAACGTGCTGTATAGCTTTACAGGCAAGCCCGATGGAGGGAATCCGGATTCGGACCTGATCGACGCAAATGGTACTTTGTACGGGACGACGTCCTACGGCGGATCTGCCGGTTATGGAACCGTTTACACAATTACTACGAGTGGCGCGGAGAAGGTATTGTATAGTTTCGCCGGAGGCACGGACGGTGCAAGGCCTGCTGCGGGCTTGACCGACGTGCGCGGAACCTTCTACGGCACAACCTCCTCGGGTGGGGGTTTGAAATGTCCGGGAGGCTGTGGAACCGTTTACAGCATCACCTCGGCCGGCGCAGAGAAGGTGTTGTACCGTTTCGGGGCCGGCGCCGGCGGGCGCAATCCGGAGGCCAACCTGCTCAACATCAATGGAACTCTTTATGGTACGACCGCTTACGGCGGTGATTTCTGCAGCGACAACCATGTGGGTTGTGGAACCGTCTTCCGCATAAGCTTGACCGGCAATAAGAAGACAATCCATCTCTTCACGGGAGGAGGGGCCGATGGCGATGGTAAGGTCCCCAAGTCCGGCTTGATCGACGTGAGGGGCACGCTATACGGCACGACGTTCGGGGGAGGCGACGGCGCCTGCGGATACCCCGATTGTGGAACGCTTTATAGCGTAACTCCAGCCGGTTCGGAGACGGTGCTTCACACGTTCACGCGTGGGTCAAAAGACGGAGCGTGGCCCGTCGCGAGCTTGATTGACGTGAATGGCACACTGTACGGCACCGCCGAAACTGGAGGCCAACCGTACCAGAACTGCCATCATGGCTGCGGCGCGGTGTTCACATGGTCCCTCTGATCCACGTGTCTAGGCGATAGGCCGAGCGAACGATCGGCGGCCGATGTTGACGCTGCAATAGCAGTTGCAGGTAGCGTCGCTAGGGCGCCGACGTTAGGTCGGGCTTCATCGTGTCGAAGTTAATGGGAACCGAGACGTGCTCCATGACGATCAGCCATTTGCCGTCGATTTTTCGCAAGACGTCGGTTACGCGGACGGTCAGCGCCGCGGGTCGTCCGTTGGTCATCGTTCCGGAGAGGTGCTGGATGCTGTGCGAGTAGGCAACGTCGCCGCTGATCGTGATCGCCATCTCCGTAATTCCAAACGACGGAAGCGTTGAGCCCTTCCAACTGGCGAAAAGGCCCTTCCAATCGGCCCGATAGCTGTCCGAACCAACGTGCTCGCGCGGCGTGCCGACGTCAAAGACGAACAGGCCCGGCCCCGCAACATAAACCGACATGATGCCGTCGACGTCTTTTTGGCGAAATGCCGTAGCGAATTGTTGGTAAAGCGCGTTGATCTGGGCGTTGT
>JBEKRW010000190.1:0-5254 GCA_049517595.1 Candidatus Cybelea sp.
CGCATCAGCGACGAACTGAATCGCATCAAGGAGATTGCTTTTCCCCGAGGCATTTTTGCCTACGATAAAGCAAGGCGACCCGAGCCTCAACACCGAGTGACGAATACTCTTGTAATTAAAAATCTCTATGCTGAGCAGCATTAGTGGCTAGTCCCTCTGCGCCGCGTTTGCTGTTGGCCAGCGCGCCGTGCGGCCATCTCCGATTGAGTGAGCATCAAGCCCCGCTTAGCGTTGCTCAAAGCTATCGCACGACCTCTTTTTTGAGCGGCCTCGCCACCGTGTCCCGGATTTAGCCCTGCAGCCCGCATTTCAGCAAGTCGCGCTTGCGCCTTCTCAATCGGCTTTGCCACTTCGACACTATAGCGCAGATAGCAATGTCGCCCGCAGAACTTCAGACCCTTGCGCGGCAGGGGTTCTTTGCAGTAGCCGCAGGCTGAGCGATCCCACGTCTCGCGCCGAGCTGCGATGGGCTTTGGGGCCTCGCGGACCAGCCGACGTGGAACGGTGATCCGCCGCAGTTGCTTTGCGTAGTCGTTTGTGATCTCCAAGGCGGCCTTACGGAACCGCGGCATCAGCTTCGTAGTGAGGAGTCCGGTCAGATCGGGATCGAGCCGCACGATCCCGTCGCGCAGTTCGTGGAACATCGCGGGATGCAGCCGTTCCTTGTGCAGCAGCTCCAGCGCCCAAACGTCGGCGTTGGATCGCAGCGGTTCGAGCAAATCGTAGATGAATGACTCGCGCAGCCGATCATCCGTGTGGAGGAGCGGGAACTGAGCCACGCGTCCGGGAACGCTCTTAGCCGCTCGCCCGTTCAGCTTTCGGGAGGTATCTCTCATGGGTAGCTTAGCTCGCTTCGCGCTTACAATCTGCGCAGTCGCGCTCTTTGCCAGCTGCAGTGGATCACCGGCGCCGCCCATCGGCACGCCGAACGCGATACCGCAAACCTCGGAGAGCGCATCGTCTCGAACGGACCCGCACCGCACGACGACGTCTTCTTACGAAGTGGTGTATAAGTTCAGCCGCTCGCAGGACGGTGGCCGTCCCGATGGTAGCTTGCTCGCTGTGAACGGCATACTCTACGGAACGACGCGCTACGGAGGTGGAGGTGCGTGCAACATTTATGGCGGCACCGGTTGCGGAACTGTCTATCGATTAGATCCCAAGTCCGGTAGGAAGAAGCGGCTGTATAGTTTCGGCGGTGGCAGCGCCGACGGGGCGTACCCAAATGGTAGCCTGATCGACGTCAACGGCACGCTGTACGGCACGACCACCTACGGTGGCGGCGGATGCGGCTCCAACGATGGCTGCGGGACGGTATTCAGCGTTACCACGAACGGCACGGAGACGATGCTTCATAGCTTCGACAACAAATCCGACGGCAAGTACCCCTACGCGGGTTTGCTCGACCTCAACGGCACCTTGTATGGCACGACGGCAGGCGGCGGCAGCTGCTGCGGGACCGTTTACAGCATAGGCACGAGCGGCTCGGAGAAGGTCGTTTACAACTTTCGCGGACACAGCGACGGCGGATATCCCCAGGCGGGTTTGACCGACGTGAAGGGCGCGCTATACGGAACGACCGCCTACGGTGGTTCATCCGACGACGGAACGGTTTACAGTGTGACCACAACCGGTACCGAGAAAGTACTGCACAGCTTCAGCGGATCACCGGACGGCGCGACGCCGAGCTCGGGATTGGTCGACGTCCGCGGCACGCTCTACGGCACAACGCCTTCGGGCGGCAATGCGCTATGTTACGAGGTTAGTTCTACTTGCGGGATCGTGTACAGCATTACCACAAGCGGCAAGGAGAAAGTGTTTTACACTTTCTCTCCGGCGAACGACTTTGGCGGAGGAGCGGCGCCATCCGCAGGCTTGGTAAACGTGAACGGGGTCTTGTACGGCACGGCGCCGGTTGGGGGCAACGGTTATGGGTGTTACGACATCGGTTGTGGAGTTGTCTACAGCCTTACCGCGACGGCCCAGGAGACGGTGCTTCACGTTTTCAACGGCGGGGCCGACGGGGCACGGCCCGATTCGACCATGATCGACGTCGACGGCACTCTTTACGGGACAACGCCCCACGGCGGCGGTTCGAACTGCCCCAAGACTGGAAGCCGGCACTCCGGCTGCGGAACCGTCTTCGCATTGACGCCTTAGCGCCCCACCCCGCCCGCGCCGCACCTGCAGCCGCGCCGCCGGCAAACGATCGCCTAAAGCCTTGAGAGCTCGGCGCACCTCGCCGGACGCATCACCTCGAACGCGACAAAACCGGAACTGCTGGGGCTGTTGTGTAGTATCCCATGGGCTTCGCAGAGGGTTAATAAAGAGGAGCTTCAAAACCGGACACCTCGGGCCGGCGAAAGCGGCCCTGGCTTGCCTGGTATGCCTCGGAACAGATAAAGGGATGGTCTAGAGTCCGACACCTAAGTTGTGCGATGCCTAAGCCATTAGGCGAAGTCAGCGCCTCGGCAATAATGCTATCGAGCAGACGCGCGCCGCTGGCGATCGACGAAGCCAGCAGGGCAACCTGGCGCTGGGGTGACCGGCAAAATCAACTCTTATACGATTACTACGGCGTTACATCGTAGTACGCTCGGAGCGCCACCGCGCCCGCAGCAGACCCTGATCCGGTGAAATTGGTCGTTAGTTCGACGCTTCGGCCCCGTCCAACAACAGCAATGTTGTCGAGCGACGCCATCGCAGTTGTCCCGCTCACTACGTCGAACCACGCGTTTTTGATCTCGCCGAGATCTTCTTTGCCTAACGTTAAGACCGTTTTACGGGTTGTCGCTGGGCTAGGTAGGACAGTAATGACGACCTGATTCGCCCGGGCATCGTTCGGACATTGCTGCCCCGGGAAGCAAACGTAGACGTCCTCATAGCGAATGCCATATGAGGGGGGACTCCTAGCGATAATAGGCGCTAAATATGCGGTCGGAAGCGCAACGGCGTTCGTGGGAATAGTGACAGTGAGTGGGACGGCCCACACATCGCCCACGCTCGCTATTGAAACCGGCGAACTGTTAAATGGTCGCGTACACGCAATGTAATTACCGGGTTGTAACTCATAGGGGAAACTTTTGACCTTCATTAGGTCGCCGCTACACCAATCGGCATCCAGTGGAGCGTAAGCAACATGAAATTCTTGCGAAAGCCGAAGCCGCAATGACTCGCGTGCTTGCGTGAAGTTCTACTGACGGAGACGTACGCTCGAAGGATAGATCGGCCTATTGAGCACGCGCTCGAGCGTTTCGGCCGGCGCGAAGAGCGCGAGCTCACAGAATTGCGAGAACGCTTCGCGCGTCGCTTCGCCTTCGGCGTAGCGCTCGTTACGCTCCATCTCGATTCGTCCGCTCACCTCGAGGAATCGGACGAAGCGCCCTTCGTCGTCTTCGCCGACCTCGACTAGCCTCGAATCGGAGAAGATTCGCAATGCAGCCTCGATCGTGCGGTCGCGCACGCGGTCGATATCGAGCGTTCCGGCGATTTCGGAGTTGCCGCCTCGCACGAGGCCTTGGCCGGCCAAGCTTCGCAAGCCGCGGTAAATTTCACGCAGCCGCGCGAGCGGCGGCGCGTCGAGGTCAATCAAGAACTCGTTGAGCGTGCGGTCCTGCGGCCCATAGAGCAGATGAATTTGCGCGGGGTTGCCGTCGCGTCCAGCTCTGCCGGCTTGCTGATTGAACTCCCCCGAGTCGAAGTTGAGATGGAAGAGCACGACGTTGCGAACGTCGGGCAGGTCAATGCCTTCGCCGAATGCCGACGTCGCAACTACGACGCGAAGCTCGCCCTCTCGAAAGAGGTGCTCGACTTCGAGCCGCTCGGCGTTGGGCATCTTGCCGTGGTAGAACATCACCGTGTTGCCGAGATGCTTGCGAAGTCGCTGCGCGACTTTGGTGGCTTCAGGACGCGAATGGCAGTAGACGATGCCCTTCTCAGGCGGCCCATCTCGCGCTGAAAAGAGCTCGGTTAAGTATGCGACCTTATCCTTGGTTCCACGACCATCGACGACGTGAAGGTTGGCTCGCACCGTCGGATCGATCACCCAGCTTTCGATGCGCAGATCGTCCACGATCCGGCGAAACGTCTCGTCGGCCGCCGTTGCCGTCAGTGCGAGCACCGGTGGATTGCCCAGCGACGAAATCGTTGCCGCAAGCCGCGAGTAAGCGGGCCGGTGGCGCGACTCTGCAAGATGATGCGCTTCGTCGACGACGACGAAGGACGGCGTGCTGCGGCCGCGCAGCGCCTCGCGGTGAAACTCGAGGAACTCCGGCGTCGCTAGGACGACGTCCCACGAGCCCTCGCGCAGCGCCTCGAACAGATCTTCCCGTTCGTGGGCATCGATCGAGCCATTGGCACGAAAGAAGCGCAGGCCCAGTGGTTCGAGCGTACGCCGCAGTGCTTCGAATTGGTCGTTGGCCAGCGCGCGCAAAGGGTAGACCACCAGCGTCTTGCCTGCGCCGGTGAAGGCTCGCATTGCGGCCGCGTACTGAAAGCAGAACGACTTCCCGCGCCCGGTGCCGAGCACCGCCAACGTATTCTTGCCGGCTTCGACGCGCTGCAGGACTGCCAACTGCGCTTCGTGCGGGGCCGACGCGCCGATCAACGCGGAACGCACGCGCTCGCCGGTTTCGGACACATCGTCGTGCGCCACCGGGCGCGCAGCTGCCGAACCATCGGCGCGGCGCAACTGCACGCCGAGCACTTCGCGTTCGATCACAACGTTGACGCCGCGATGCCTGACATCGTTGGCGGTAGCGGAGCCTCCCGTCAGGGAAGCGACGCGCGCGCCGTATCGGGCGCCCGCGTCGATCAGCGGCGCGATATGCGCCGCGAGCCGCCGGTTGAAAAAGCCGAGTTGAAGCTGCCCGTAATGGACGGCGATTGCGTTGCCATCGTGCGGATTATCCGCTTGTCGCCGCAACTCGAGCGGGGCCCCAGCTCGCAGTCCCGCGATAACGTCTTGCCGCCCTTCGAAAGAGACGCCGGCGAGCTTGGTGTGAAAGCGCGACGCGTCGCCGATCGTGGCGTACTCGTCGTGCAGGTACTCGTCGCCCTTGGCGAAGAGGCGCTCGACGAAAGCATCGGCTTGGCCACGCTCCGATGGGCGCGAGAGGAAGAGCGCTTCGAAGGCGGCCTCCGACGCCGTCGGCGGCGGTAGGCTTTTAGGGAGCGCCGCCCTCGCGGGGCTCTTCTGCGTCTTCGAAGTTGAGGGAGATTTCTTCGTGGCCTTGCTCCAAAGCGGCGTCATGCA
>JBEKRW010000191.1:0-5249 GCA_049517595.1 Candidatus Cybelea sp.
GCGCTTGGTTGCGTCGTACTCCGCTTGCGTGCGATGCTTGGCCTCGTTGACCGCCGAGCCGATCTTTTCGCCGGCCGTCATTTCGTTGCCGAGTGCCTCGCGCTTGGCGCGTTCGCTATCCGCCGCCGCGCGATGCTGACCTTCGTGAACGGTATCCTTGATATTGTCGACGGTGCCCTTTAGCGCGTCGGCGGCCTTATCGAGCGTATCTTTACTCACGTTAACCTCCGTTTCGTGGGCAAGTTTACCCGCGCACGCCTCGGCTAAACGCTAGCGCCCTTTTCCTGGACCAAGGGTTTCACGACGCGAAGCCCTAGAAGCGTTTCAAAAGGTTCGAAATCGCGGTCACGATGCAACAGTTCGTGGCCCGCTTCTAAACAGAACGTAGCGATCCAGCAGTCGATCGTCTTACGCACGGTACGGCCATTTGCTCTCAACTTACGGTAGTTCCGCGCCGCCGACACGGCTAAGCGCACGCCGCCCATCGGTCAAACCGCAAATTTCGAGAGTTCCCGATGAACGGACTTGGCCGTGCCCTCATCCGGGACGCCCTGAAGCACCTCGCAGAGAATGAGGTCGGTAAGCCCGATGCGGCGACGCACCAATTCTCGGGACAACCACGACGATTCCGGCGATGACTCGCCGCGCAGGTAATCGATCCAGGCCGTCGTGTCGACGATTATCATTGGCGGCCGCGCCGCATCTCATCCAGGTTTCCCCGCCACTTTATTCGGCCGCGTAGCCGGCGAATGCCGGCCTGCCCCTTCGTTTCAACCAGCAACCGCAGCCCTTCCTCGACGGCCGCCCGCTTCGTGGATGCGCCGCTACTACGCATGGCTTGCCGCATCAACGCATCGTCTATTTCTATGTTTGTTCTCAACTTGTCGCCCTGATGTGTACGAAATGTTAAATGACGTGCACCATTTTACTAAGCCGTATTCTAACATCGTGTTTTTCCACGCGCAAGGTCAATTTCGAATCCAGCGATTCAATTGCCTTATAGAAGAGGCACTCCGGCAACGCCGGAGGTGAGCGTTTGGTGGACCTCATAGTAGTAGCCGATCGGCCACGCGAGAACGCACCCGGCTATGACCACCGGCCAAGAGAATAAGCGCTCGACTAAGTAACGTGTCATTTGGCTCGCAACGAGAAGAAGGGCGATGGAAAGAAATAGGCCGATCATTAGCCCTGTGTCGTATAGCCCATCAACCCAAAGCGAGAAGATGTTGCCAGCGAACGTCGGCCATGTGACGTGCGGTGGAAAAAAGCGCATGGTAAACCAACGGACAGAGCCCGAAACGCGGCGTCGGACACTCATTTCGGTACGTAGCCGCACCAAAGCCGGCACCGCTCGCATAGGATAACGTCCAGACAAGCGCGGTGGCCCAGATGGCGAAGCAAGACAGTACGCGCACCCCGAGCCTTACGTTAAGCACGGCGCGCTATGCGATCGAGACGGTTTGGATATTGACGAACTCGTGGATGCCGAACGACGAGAGTTCGCGGCCGTAGCCGCTCTTCTTTACGCCGCCGAACGGCAAGCGTGGGTCGCTTGCAACCATGCCGTTGATGAAGACGTTGCCCGCCTCGACTCGTCCGGAAAGCTCTTCGGCAAGCGCGATATCGCGCGTCCATAGGTTCGCGCCGAGCCCGAAGCGCGATGCGTTGGCAAGCTCCAATGCGTGCTCGAGATCGTTCGCGCGTACGACTGCCGCCGCGGGCCCAAAGACCTCTTCATCGAACATGGGCGCGCCTGGCACAACCTCGGAAACGACGGTTGGCTCGTAAAAGAAGCCGGGGCGTTGAATAAAACGGCCGCCGGTGACGAGTCGCGCACCCGCAGTGACCGTCGCGCGCACCTGATCGTCGACGGATTGCCGCAGATCGGCGCGCGCGCAGGGCCCTAACTTTACGCGTTCGTCCATCGGATCGCCGACGACTTGCGCGGCGGCAAGCTCCGCAAAGCGCGCCAGAAACTCATCGTGAACCGAATCTTCCACGATGAAGCGCTTCGCCGCAATGCAGCTCTCGCCGTTGTTCTGAAAGCGCGCGGTCACGGCGGTTTTGGCCGCTGCTTCGAGATCGGCGTCGGCGAGCACCACAAATGCGTCGGAGCCGCCTAGCTCGAGCACGCACTTCTTTAAGTTCTCACCCGCCGCGCGGGCGACGGCGATGCCGGCCTCTTCGCTCCCGGTGAGGGTCACGGCGGCGATGCGCGGATCGGCGACGATTTGGCCCATTTCTTTTCCGGGAACTAGCAGCGTGCCGAAACATCCTTCCGGCGCACCGGTCTCGTTGAAAAGGCGTTCGATATCCAGCGCGCAGCGCGTGGTATTCGTCGCGTGCTTAAGCAGCACGGCGTTCCCCGCCATCAGCGCCGGCGCGGCCGCGCGAATAGCCTGCCAGAACGGAAAGTTCCACGGCATGATTGCCAGCAACACGCCAAGTGGTCGAAACGCGACGTAGCTGCGCGCAGCCGAAGACGGGATGACTTGTTGTGAGAGCAGCTCTTCGCCGTGCTCGGCGAAATACTCGAGCCCCCACGCGCATTTCTCGATCTCGGCACGCGCCTGCACGAGGGGCTTGCCCATCTCGCGGACGGCCGTCGTCGCAAGTTCGTCACACTCCAGGCGAAAGCGAGCGGCAACGGCTCGTAGCAAGCTCGCGCGGCCGGAAAAATCCTCGCGTCCCCAGCGCGCCGCGCCGCGCGCAGCCTCGGCGAGCTTCGCTTCGATTTGCGGACCGTCCATCAACTCGATGCGTTCGATTATTTCACCGGTTGAGGGGTTGCGTGTCTCGATCATAGCGCGTGCATCGCCCACGGGCCCGACGGCCCGGCATAAACTTCGACCAGACTTTCGGGGCGTAAATACGTGCGCGCCACCCGTTGCACGTCGGCGGCGGTAATCCGCGAGAAGCGTTCGTTGAGCGTGCGGTAGTAATCGGACGGCAGACGATAGACCAGGACATCGAGCAGCTGTTGGGCCTGCCCCGTGGTCGAAGCCTCGTCCAAAAGCGCGTTGCCGATCAGCCGAACCTTCGCTTCTTGCAGCTCGGTGGCCGAAACCGGTTCGTTCTGCAGGCGACGCAGCTCTTGGCGCACGATGGCGACGGCTTCGACGACCCGCTGCGGCGAAGCGTTGAGCTCGACGCGCAGATCGCCACGATCCGCCCCGGCCTCCAGCGAGCTGTTGACGCTGTACACGAGTCCGCGCTTTTGCCGCAGCTCTTGCCAGAGCCTGGATTCAAATGCACCGGCGCCGCCCAGAATTTGATTGAGCACTGCAAGCGTATCGTAATCCTGGCTCGCTCGGGAAAGTGCCGGCTGCCCCAGCCGAATGAAGACCTGGTTGGCCTGGGTACCGATATAGTCGTGGCCGCTCGACGCCGGCGGCATCGCCATCAAACTTGCGTTTGGCTTCGCCCCCGCGGCGTCCCACGACCCGAAACTCGCCTCGAGGGCCGAGCGCACGCGCTCCGGCAAAAGATCGCCGACGACGGAGATTGTCGTCAGGTCCGGACGCCAATAGGTCGCCGCGTAGGCCAGCAGATCTTCGCGCGTGATCGCCGAGACGCTCTGCGCCGTCGGCTGGCGCAGACTCGGATCGGCGCTGGCTAAGAGCAGACGGTTGTAGGCGCGATCGATCAGCACGCCGGAGATGCGGCTTTCCGACTGCAAGCTGTTGGCCAGCTGCGAGCGCTCGACGCTCAACCACGGATCCTCAAAGGTTGGATGCGCTTCGCCGTCGGCCAAGATCGCCACCACGCGGTCGAAATCGCGCGACTCTGCAGTCGCCGAGAAGTCTTGTCCGGTATTGATAAAAACGCCCATCTCGTCGGTGGCTTTACGGCGTTGTGCGAACGGATAGGCGGTGCTGCCGTAATCGGCGACCGAAGAGGCGAGGCGCGAAATGCCCTCTTTCCCGGGCGGTTCGAAGGCCGGAGAGCTTGCGATCGTGCCTTTTATTACCACCGTCGGATGGTCGGTTTTGGGTTGCACGATGACGCGCAATCCGTTGGCGAGCGTGAACTCAACCGGTGCCAGCGTGCTGCGTTCCGTCGTCGGGGTCTCGACGGTTTTCGCAATCCATTTTGGTTCGACGATCGGACCATTTGGAACGCGTTTGGAAAAATCGTCGCTGGCCTCCGACGTGCTCTTCTCCGAGTTGCCTTTCGGCGGACTGTCGTTGGGGCTCAGGTGGCCGATGACGGTCGGGCGGCTCAAGTATTGGCGCGTGGCTGCGAGCAGATCGTCGCTTGTTAGCGCGGCCAGGCGGCGGTCCTCGTCGGCCACCCGTTCGTGAACGATGCCGTACGTATAACCTGCTAGATCGCCGATGCCATCGATGGAGTCGGCGTCGTAGAGCCGCTCCGCGATCGTCATGTGCTTCGCCGCGACGACCAGATCCGGATCGAAGCCATTATGAAGCACTGAGTCGAGCGTGGTTCTAAAGACGGATGCCGCTTCGCTGCTGCTATGGCCCGGGTTGAGAACAATAAAGACGTGTAGCAATCCACCTTTGAGCTGCGTATCGGCGTCGGTTTCGATCGCGAGCGCAATGTTGCTTTCGACCAGCGCCTTGTAGAACGGGGAACGCTGGTTTTCCAGTAACGTGGCGAGCGTGCTAATCGCCGGCTCCCCGTGCTGCGTGTCGCCGGGAATCGCGTAGGCGAGATCGAGAATTTCAAATGGAAAAGGAAACTGTGCCTCGACGGTCGCTCCGGGCGCCGGCTTTGGATTGAGCTCCGACCACGCCGGCAGTCGTTTGGAAGGAATCGCACCGAAGAAACGCTGCGCCTTTACAAAGGCCGTCGCATGGTCGACGTCGCCGGCGATCACCAGCGTCGCGTTGTTGGGCGCGTACCACTCGTGATAATAACGAGCGATATCTGCGACGGTCGCTGCGGCGACGTCGCTGCGCTCGCCCAAGGGCGTGCGGCCCGCCGGCTGTCCGGGGAAGGCCGCGGCGCGGACTCGCGACAACAGGTTGAAGAACGGCGAGCTGGCATCGCCGTCGATTTCGTTGAGCACGGCATTGCGTTCGATCGCCCAGCCGGCAGCGCTCAGGGAGGCGTGCTGCATCCGATCGGCCTCGATCGCTAGCGCCACGTCGAGCTTATCGGCCGGCATCTCGAAGTAGAACTGCGTGTAGTCGTAGTTCGTCTCACCGTTCATCTGCGCGCCCAAACGCGCGACGATGTCGTCGAGGCCGCCCGACGAGATCTCCGGGGTTCCGCGAAACATCATA